>JAZRZR010000058.1:0-24690 GCA_045601525.1 Acutalibacteraceae bacterium | reverse complement strand
TTTTATCATTAATAATATTTTTCAATATTTTCTTGCTTTGCATTGGAATTTGCAAAGTGTATGTAAATATGCAACTCGTTAATTTTGGAAAATATGTAAACGCAATCGAAATAAATGATAAAGAAATAAAAATTCTTGATTTTATTATTAAATATTAAACGACCGACAAATCAATGTCGGTCGTTTTTTTAATTATTCTACTTTACTTTGCGTATCAGTTGAAACACTGTTTTCACTATCGGGGTCATAGTAGTTTACACTTAAAACTACCCTTGTATCAGTGTCCACCTTTGTGCCTGCCTCAGGGCTCATCTTAATGATTACACCTGTTTTTTGAGTGGCATCATAAAGTTTTTCGCCCTGCTTAATATTATTATAATCAAATCCCAGTTTCAAAAGTTCGAAAACCGCCTCATCATAGGTCTTGCCCACCAAATTAGGCAAAGCGGTAGTTTTAGGACCAAGGCTTAAGACAACCTCAATTGTAGTGCCTTTCTTAACCGCTTGCTCGGTGCCCGGAGTTTGAGAAATAACTGTGCCGCGAGGATAAGTATCGCTGAACTGCTTATCGGTTACCTCAAAATTAAAGAACATGGTTACCGATGTATCGTCAAGCAAATCGGCATACTTTTTACCCTCAAAATTAGGCACCTGATAGAGCTTATCGTTATCAGCGGGCAAAATGATTGTTTCGCTATTGGTTGGAATAGATGATTGTTCCGAAGATGATGGATTTTCATCTATATTTTTATCCACAGGCGGTTTTAAGAAAAGGAAATAAACCGCAATAGCTATAAATATAAAAGCAACTGCCGTGATTGTAGCCGCAATTACTGCCGATTTTGCCGAAGAACCTTTTTCTTCCTTTTTATCAGCCTTGCTAACGGGGGCAGGTTTAGCAACAGGGGCCGCCTTTTGCACCGGAGCCGGTTTTTGAACGGGCACAGGAGTTACCTGTGTTTCAGTGCCAACCGGTGTTAACGCCAAGCGGAAACTATCCATATCCTGAATTCTATTTTGAGGCATAACCTGCAAAGCATTGGCCAAAGCCGACAAAACATATTTAGGCAATGTCTCAGCAAGGCGAGATGGAATTTGCATATTATCGTTTACCAATCTTTCGGCAACATCAATAGGCGCCTTGCCCATAAGCACCCTGAAAAGAGTGGCCGCTACGCCATAAACATCGGTGTATTTACCATCCACACAGTCTATATCATATCCATACTGCTCAACAGCCGAAAAACCGGGGTAAAGTTGAGTGGCAAGGTCACTCCTCGTAACACGGACTGCACGGATACAAATACCGCCAAGGCGAAGTTTACCATCTCGGCCCACAAGCACTGTTTCGGGAGAAATGCCACGGTGAATTATTCCCTCTTTATGCAAGCCAATCAAGGTGGTTATCAATGGTGCAAAGAGCGAACGGGCCTGTTCCCAATTCAAATCGCCACCATTGCGAATTAAGAATTCTCTTAAAGGAATAGTTGACGATGCCTTAATTATCACATAGGCGGTGCCGTTATATTCAAAGACCTCTTCTATCGGCAAAAGCGCAGGCAAAGAGGACAACTGCATAAGTTTTCGGTTAAGTTCCAAAAAACTCATAAGGCCGTTATTAAAGGCAAATTCCTCACCCTTTGTGATGGAAACCGATTTATCCTCGTTTCTTGTTGCAACACCTTTTGGAAAATACTCCTTAATATTTACGATTGCATCTTCCTTATTGTCCCAACCGATATATGTAATGCCCTCGCCGTTAATATCAGCCGCGTTGCCTATTAAATATCTATTCCTAAGCCAACCGCCGATTTTTAAGGCTTCTTCGGGATTTTCCTGCTTTGAATCAAATCCGCATATCGAACAAATTTTTTCGCCGCCGTTATCATTCATACAACCTAAACAAAGTCTCTCTGTATCTATCATAACTGCTCCTTTGGATTAGTAGTATAGTATGATTATACCATATAATACTTAAAAAATATAGTTTCTATTCTGTAACCTTTTGGATATAATCGGAAATCGGAACTATTTTTTTGAAAAGACAGGAATGCTTTGGTGTTACCTTTCTATCCTCGTGCATAGCCCCAAAAAACCAATGCGAATACTCGCACATACCGTCAATTTCCTCAAAATAGCCATTGAGTTTATTTGAACGCAAATTTTCCCCTGAGCGCAACGACATTGCGCTTTTTACAAGCAAGGGCGGCTCGTGAGTTATTATAAAATCGACCTTTCTGCCAAGGTTATCTAAAGCCTGTGCCGCCTCACTCATTTCATTTGGAGTGGGCATTTCTTCCTTCCACCAAAGCCCGTTTTCAATACGCATATCTTTATCAATACTCTCTCCGCCGCCAAAGGTGAAAAGCGAAAGGCCATCAATATTAAAAACCTGACCACGCATTAGGTGAATAAGATTTCCTTTTATGCGGTGAATCATACCGCCCTTCCAATAGGTAGTTCGGCAGGAATTTATTATATCCATATTATCGTGGGTGCCCTCAATAAATGCAACGGTGAACTTACGGCTTGAAAGATAATCTATATATTCTCTCTCCTGCTCGCCACCTTGCCAAAGATAGCCGAAATCGCCGCAAACGATAAGGGTATCCCCCCGTTTTAGTTTGAACCATTGTTTATCATAAAGACGCTCAACAGCGCCGTGCATATCGCCCGTTATATATATCAAGCTTCCACACCTACCTTTTACTAAATTATTATACAATAAATCACAAAAAAAATAAAGTGTATTATAACCTCTTATTGAAAAAATATTAAATAATGATATAATAGTATAGTAAATAAACATAGGAGTTTATATATGTTGAAAAAATTAATTTCTATTTTGCTTAGCCTTACTATTTTGGCATCTATCTTTATATTCAGTGCCTCGGCATATCAAATAAGCGGTTTTGAACTTAATGCCAAGAGTGCAATGTTGGTTTCGCTTGATTCGGGCGAGGTGCTTTTTGCAAAGGCCCAAAACGAAAAAATGTATCCCGCCTCTATAACCAAGCTTTTGGTGGCAATACTCTTGCTCGAAAAAGCCGAAAACCTTGATACTACTATGATTACAACAAACCGCTCGGCTCTCAACGCCATTTCAGGCACGGGAGCGAGTGTTATCGGTCTTAAAGAAGGCGAGGAATTAACTGCAAGGCAAGCCCTTTACTGTTTGCTTGTGTCCTCGGGTGGCGATGTGGCCTACACAATCGCCGAATACTGCGCAGGTAGTGTTGATGCCTTTATAGATATGATGAATCAAAAGGCGGCGCAACTTGGTATGGCCTCATCTCATTTCGGAAACCCTGTGGGACTTCATGATGACCAAACCTATACCACCGCTTCCGATATTGTAATACTTGCTAAGCAGGCGCTAACCTATAAAGAGATAATAGAGGTCACATCGGTTTCACGCTACACTGTGCCTGCCACAAACAAATCACCATCCCGTATATTATCGACCACTAATTTCCTTATTGACCCCAACACAAACTATTATTACAAATATGCAAAGGGTCTCAAAACGGGATTTACCGATGAGGCAGGACGATGTGTTGTAAGCACCGCTTCATATAACGGCTACAATTACCTTTGTGTTGTTCTTGGTTGCACAACCAAGGGTGGTCGAAACGATTTTATAGACAGTAAAAATCTTTATCGTTGGGCATTTAATAATTTCGAATATAAATCAATACTCGACACAACAAAGCCTGTGGCCGAAATACCTGTTGAACTTTCGATGAGTACCGACCATTTACAGTTATATCCTGAAAGCAGTATCAAAAGCATATTACCTACCCTTGCCGATGAATCTACGATATACATCGAACCGCATTTAATAAGTGAAACGGTTGATGCACCGATTAAAGCGGGTGATATTTTAGGAACAGCCGATGTAATTTATGCTTCTCAAGTTATTGGAACTGTTAATCTTATCGCTAAAGAAAATATTCGTGCAAATATCTTTTTGAGAATAGGCCGAGGAATTAAAAAGTTTTTCTCCTCAACCGCCTTTAAGGTTATTTTAAGCCTTATAATTGCCGCTGTTGTGATTTATATTTTGATTGTGATAAAACTCAACGCCTCAACGAAAAAACGCCGCAAGGTCAAATTTGTGCCGTATGACAAGCAGCACACAAAGAACAAATAACATAACAAAAAAGCCGCACTCCTGTGTGGCTTTTTTTGAAAAGAAAAACGGATGCGCTTTCACGCATCCGTTTTGTTAATTATTAAAGAGAATCAATAGTAGCATTGTACTGATTGATTATGTTCTGGTAAACATATTCGTTTGTTTGAAGTTCTGTTAAGAAGTTTGTAGAATCAGTCATAAAGAACTTGTAGTAAACGAAGGAAACATCACCGTTAAATGTAAGGATATCATCCATAGAAATTGTTGAACGCTTATCCATCAACAAGGTTTGGAGATATACTTCCTTAGCCTGATCGCTAATAAAGAAGTTAGTACCCTCGGTGTTGTAGTTAGCCATGTTGCACATATAAGCTACTAAATAAGGAACAGCCTTCGGGTTCTTAGCGCCCTTAGGAATACCATAACCGATAGACTCAGCAACCGGCAAGTAATACTCTTCATTTTCCCACTTCGGATAAGGAACTACTGCGAGTTTCTTACGAACGAATGTCTTCTGGAATACTGAAGAATAACCAGATTGAGCAGCTGTTACATCATAGCAACCGAAGAGAAGTGTTTGGTTGTTCTGGTCAAAACCGTCATTAAGGTTGATAAATACGCCCTCAGCACGACCGTCTTGCTGGAAGTTCCAGGTTTTGATTGTTAGCGGGTCAGTGAGGTTGAGCTTATAATAATCGCCCTCTCTTGCTACAACGTTCTTGTTAACTGTTTCAGCAACAGGACGCCAAAGAGCTGCACCATAGAAGGTTTCACCCTGCTTAACCCAATCTTTACACATTTCGCGAAGCTTCTCCCAGGTCCATTCGCCCTTCTTCCAAAGCTCCCAGGGGTCATCATAACCCATTTCTTCCATTGTGCCGGTATTGTAATAAAGCAATGCAGGCAAGAAGAAAGGTGTGTAAACAAGGTTCATACCATAGCATTTTCCCTTAAAGGTGTAAAGGTCCATAGTTGTTTTGTCCCAAGCCTTATCAGAGAAATCGAAGCCTGTTACATCAACGGGCTGCAAGAACTTGATGATGCTAACTTGAGGTCTCTTCATACGAGTTACATCGGGTGCATCATCGGTTTGAATTTTACTTACGAGTTGGTTGTTGTAATCACCATGCTCTATGTAAACCAATTCTACCTTACAACCTGATTTTGCTTCAAAGTCATCAATTACTTTGCCTTCTTCGCCACGGTCATCAGGTTTATACCAGTTAGCGAATTTGATTGTTGTGCCCTTAAGTTCGGCAGGCATATTTTGGATTAGCGCATCTGTATCCATTGCATATTCCTGCAATTTGCCGGCATCTGCTAAGCCGCCGCCTGTGCTACCGCCGCCATTGCCGCCTTTGTCGCAAGCTGCTGCACAAAGTGCCATCGCCAAAACCATAACAAGCGCTACAACTCTTTTGATTTTGTTGAACATATTCATCCTCCTTCGATTATATGCTATTTTAATTCTACAATTTATATTCTCATTTGTCAATATATTTTGTGAAAAATTACAAGGTTATTTTTACCTTTTACCCATTTCCTGAGTTCGCTTAAAGGAAGCTTCAACAGCCGTCTCTACGATTTCCTCAAAGTCTTGATTTGAGAGTGTTTTTATGCCCTCGATTGTACTGCCCCCAGGGCTGCATACGGCATCAATCAAAGCATCGGCATCTCTTTCGCTTTCCCACAGTTGTTTTGCGGCACCCATTACTGTTTGGGTAGCATAAAGCTTCGCTTTTTCTTCACTAAGGCCCATTTTAATGCCTGAATTTATAAGAGCCTTTATAAACTTAAAAACAAAGGCAGGACCGCAACCGCTAAGAGCGGTTACAGCATCAATGTCCCTCTCATTTACGGCATCCCATTTACCCGAAAAGCGCATAGCCAAAACGAGTGACCTCGCACCTTCTTCCGACACATCAGCAGTTTTGCAATAGACCGTCATACCCTCGCCCACACTTACGGGCATATTGGGCATAATGCGTATTATAGGCATATTTACAATAGACCTAAGTGTATCCAAGGTGACCCCTGCCGCCATACTTACAAGCACGGCACCCGATTTTTCAAGGTCTTCTTTTATAGGACTGAGCGCCGCACTTAAAACCTGCGGTTTTACGCCCAAAAAAACATATTCACATTTCTCGCAAAGGGTTTTAATATTTGCCGAAACACCATTACATTTTTGTGCTAAAATGTCGGCTTTTTGATTATCTATATCATAGATATAAATCTCATTTTCTTTATCCTGCGCGGCAGATAGCGCCAAGGCGCCTCCCATATTTCCCGCGCCAATAAATCCTATCTTCATTTATCTTACCTGTCCGTTTCCTACAATTACATATTTATATGTGTTTAACTCGCGAAGTCCCATAGGTCCTCTTGCATGGAGCTTTTGGGTTGAAATACCCATCTCACAGCCGAGGCCGAATTCGCCACCATCGGTAAATCTTGTTGAAGCTTTTACATAAACCGCCGCGCTATCAACCGCCGCCGTGAAATAATCAGCGTTTTGTGGATTCTCGGTGATGATAGCCTCGCTATGCCCTGTAGAATGTAGGGCGATGTGTTTTACTGCTTCGGTTACATCATCAACAATTTTTACCGCCAAAATATAGTCTAAAAACTCGGTATCGAAATCGGTTTCCGTTGCCGCAACGCCTTTTATTATTTTTTGCGAGTTTTCGCAAAGGCGAAGTTCAACATTTGAAAGTTTTTCCGAAAGTCTTGGCAAAAACTGTTTTGCTATACTCTTATGCACCAAGCAAACCTCTGCCGCATTACAAACTGAGGGGCGACTTGTTTTGGCGTTTTTAATAATTTCAAGCGCCATATCGATATTTGCTTGCTCATCTACAAATATATGGCAAATACCTGTGCCCGTTTGTATGCAAGGTACCTTTGCATTATCAACACAAGCCTTTATAAGTCCTGCACCACCACGGGGGATAAGTAAATCAACAAAGCCCGTTGCCGACATAAGTTCATTTGCGCTTTGCCTTGTTGTATCCTCTACAAGACCTATTGCATTTGCGGTAATACCGCTCTTTTCAAGTCCCTCTTTTAAGGCCTTGACTATAGCTTTATTGGAATTTATAGCCTCTTTGCCGCCACGAAGCACACAAGCGTTACCGCTTTTGATACAAAGAGCCGCCGCATCTGAGGTTACATTTGGGCGGCTTTCATATATAATGGCCACAACTCCCAATGGCACCGCTACCTTTTTTATTTGCATACCGCGGCGTTCGTTTTGGCTTATAACCTCACCAACGCTGTCAGGCAGTTGGGCAACCTCTATAATACCGTCAGCCATACCCTTTATTCTATCTTCATTAAGACTTAAACGGTCAAGCATAACAGGGCTGACAGTACCCTTAGCGTTTTCAACATCAAGACTATTAGCCTTTATTATCTCATCACAATTTTTAATGAGGGCATCAGCCATATTTTGCAAGGCTTCATTTTTAGCGGCGGTTGACAAAGCCGCTATTTCACTCTTTGCCAATTTTGCCGATTGTAAAACATCTGCCGTTTGCAACATTTATTTACCTCTTTCCTATAAAACGGCTGCCTATATCCTTGCCGTCCAAAATATCATAAATTAAATTTGGGTCTGAGCCATTGGCAATAACCATATCACAACCCGCCTCCATACAAATTTGTGCGGCGTGAATTTTCGTTTGCATACCGCCCGTGCCGTTTTCACTACCCGCACCACCGGCAATAGAAATAATATCATCAGTGATTTCGGTTATTTCTTTTATAAGGGTTGCATCGTTTTCTTTTCTCGGGTCACCAGTATAAAGACCGTCTATATCAGATAAGAGTATCAACAAATCGGCCTCGGTGAGAGAGGTAACAATAGCCGCAAGGGTATCATTATCGCCTATCTCAATTTCTTTGGTTGCAACGGTATCGTTTTCATTGATTACAGGAATAACCTCAAGTTCTAAAAGCCGGTTAATTGTATTTTTGAAGTTGCGGTTCATTTCCTCATTATCAACAACCGAGTTGGTTATAAGAAGTTGTGCCGCAACATGATTATATTCCGAAAAAAGCTTATCGTATGTGTACATAAGTTCGCACTGACCGACTGCAGCGGCGGCTTGACGGGTTGGAATATCAGACGGGCGATTTTTAAGGGATAATTTGCCCACGCCCATACCAATAGCGCCCGAGGACACCAATATAATCTCGTGACCTTGATTTTTAAGGTCACTAAGCACTCGACAAAGCGATTCAATATGTCTGATATTAAGCCTACCCGACGGATAAGCCAAGGTGGAAGTGCCAACCTTTACAACTAAACGCATAATAAAAACCTCTAACAATAAATAATACTTAATTCTTTACATTATAGTATAACACATTGAAGAAAATTTGCAAGAAAAAACGGGAAAGGATATCCTTTCCCGTTTTGTTTATTTATTAAGCGTGGCATCGATATACCTTGCGGCACCCTCGAAATAATTTGTTGTTAGTTTTTCAAACATTCCGTTATCAATCAAGGTTGCCATATCGGTATCTATCGGAATTTTTGCTATAAGCGGCAAATCTAATTCATCAGCAACACTCTCGGTTTTGGAAGCGCCGAAAATATGAAATTCCTTGCCACAATCGGGGCACTTTATATAACTCATATTTTCAACAATACCCAAAACAGGAATATTCATCATTTTGGCCATATTATATGCCTTTTTAACAATGAGAGAAACCAAATCTTGAGGTGAAGTAACGATAACTATACCATCAAGTTTAATGCTTTGGAAAACAGTTAGAGGCACATCACCCGTACCTGGCGGGCAATCGATAAACACATAATCAAGCTGGCCCCAGGTAACATCGGTCCAAAATTGTTTTACTGCGCCCGCAATAACAGGGCCGCGCCAAACAACAGGTGCCTCTGCACTTTCAAGCAAAAGATTTATAGACATAATCTTAATGCCGCTTTCGGTAACTGCGGGCAAAATACCCGTTTCGTTTTGCATCGCGCGTGTGTTTACACCAAACATTTTCGGTATTGAAGGACCTGTGATATCGGCGTCGAGTATGCCTGTTTCATAGCCAAATCGGCGCATAGAGAGAGCAAGACCTGCCGACACAAGCGATTTTCCAACACCGCCCTTGCCCGATACAACACCTATTACCTTTTTAGCGCTACTATACTCGTTCATACAAACGTGCATATCCTGTGGTGCTTTTTTTGCCGAAGCACAGTTTGCACAGTTGCCGTCACAAGAGGTTTCATTACATTGTCTTTTTTCTTCTGCCAATTTTTACATCTCCTAAAATTTTGTGATGATTTCTTTCGCCGAATTTTCGGGCGAATAAACCCATTCGGTTATTTTATTATCATTATAGAAATATTCAATTTCAGTGTTTGGAGCGTTATCGAAGCTATCAATGATTATTAGTTTAACCTTCATTTTCTCATAAATTATACTTTTTATATAAACGCTTACCTGTTGACCGACATAGACGTCATCCTTAGGCTCAGCAAGTCCTGCGAGGTTAGGGGACAATTCAACAAAAATGCCATAACTTTCAATCGAACGCACAATACCTGTTACAGTTTGGCCCGCCGACAGTCTTTGAGCGTTTTGTGCCCAAGTGCCAAGCAATTCCTTCATTGTAAGCATTATTTTACCATCAGGTAAAATTTGTTTGATTGCAACCCGTATATCTTGACCTATTGTAAAACGGTCGCGAGGGTGGGAAATGCGAGATACCGAAATCGAATCAATAGGCAATAGCGCCACAACACCGCAACCTATATCGCAAAAAGCACCAAAACTTTCGGTGTGGGTAATACGCGCGGGAATTACATCGCCTGTTGTTAAATAGGATATGTATTGTTCATTACATATCTCCTGCGCTTTTCGTCTTGAAAGAACAGCATACGGCTTGCCAAAACTATCCTCATTAATTTTTTCCACCACAAAGCAAACCGCCTTGCCTACCCTCGATATTATCGCAATATCTCTTACCTGCCCCTCAGCTATGCCGAGCGCGCCCTCTTTTCTTGGTATAACGCCCTTCATACAACCGAGATTTACAAGTAAATTATGCTCGGAATCACACATATAGGCTACCGCCTCTAAGACGCTCCTTTTTCTGATAGCCTCCTCGAGTTGTTCCACAGTATATGCGTTTGCCTTTGAGATATTTTGTTGCATTTTGCCTTCGGGATAAAAACCCTTCATTATTATCAAGCCTTTCTTTTTAGATATTTCCTAAAAAATACTATGAAAGGAAAGGCAAAATAATACCACCTATAATAAGCAAGACTTATCACAGATGATATTTTAGGGTTATTCGGTTTGACAACCCTCGCAATGAGCACAATCGTGAGAAAACTTACCTACAAAAGGCTCGGGGTCAATTCCCTGTCTTGTATAATAATCGGCTAAAGCTGCTTTTATAGCCTGTTCAGCCAACACCGAACAGTGAATTTTATGTGCGGGAAGTCCGCCAAGGGCATTAACTACCGCCTTGTTTGTGAGAGCAAGCACTTCTTCTACCTTTTTCCCTTTTATCATTTCGGTAGCAATTGAGCTGGTTGCAATAGCGGAAGCACATCCGTATGTCTTAAATTTTACATCCTCAATAATACCCTTTTCAATTTTTAGGTACATACGCATAATATCGCCGCACTTTGCGTTGCCGACCTCGCCGATGCCGTTTGCATCAGCAAGCTCACCCACATTACGCGGATTTTCAAAATGGTCCATTACCTGTTTGGTGTACATTTAATTTTCTCCTTTAATTTTGTCCCACAAGGGTGACATTGCACGCAAACGCTCAACAATCGGCGGAATAACCTCGCAAATATATTTAGCGTCCTCTATAGTGTTATCATCACTGAAAGAAAGTCTCAAAGAACCGTGGGCAACCTCGTGCTTAAGGCCTATACTCAAAAGCACATGGCTTGGGTCCAAAGAGCCCGAAGTGCAGGCCGAACCCGACGATGCGCATATTCCCTTAGCATCAAGCATCAAGAGAAGCGACTCACCCTCAATTCCCTCAAAGCACATATTTACATTGCCCGCAAGTCTTTTATCACGGTCACCATTAAGCCTTGAACGCTCAATTTTAAGACAATTATCAATGATATAATCACTTATTTGCTTACATTTTTCATTTCTTGCTTGCATATTGGCAACAGCCTCGGTGATGGCCTGACCCATACCTACAATGCCTGCGGTATTTTCAGTGCCGGCCCTCTTGCCGCCCTCTTGTCCGCCGCCGTTTATAAGATTGGGGAAATACACACCACGGCGAATATAAAGCGCGCCTACGCCTTTGGGACCGTGGAACTTATGCGCCGACATAGAGAGCATATCAATACATTCCGTTTTAACATCAATCGGCAAATTACCAACTGCTTGTACCGCATCGGTATGGAATATAATGCCCTTTTCACGACAAATTTTACCGATTTCACCGATAGGCTGAACTGTTCCGATTTCATTATTGGCATACATAACGGTTACAAGACCTGTTGTATCGCGCAAAGCCGCCTTTAATTCTTCTACCCTTACAAGCCCATCCGAATGAACATCAAGCAAAGTAACCTCGAAGCCATCCTTTTGAAGCTCCTCAAGGGTGTGAAGCACTGCGTGATGCTCGAACTTTGTAGAAATAATATGATTTTTACCGTTTTTAAGCATACGCTTGGCGTAGCCCTTAATAGCCCAGTTATCAGACTCACTGCCGCCTGCAGTAAAATAAATTTCGCGAGCAGTGCAACCAATAGCATCTGCCACCTGTTGCCTTGCAGCCTCTACTGCCTCTTTTGCGGCCGAGCCTAAACTATAAAGGCTTGACGCATTACCATAATTCTCTATAAAAAAAGGTAACATTTTTTCTAATACCGATTTGGATACCGCTGTTGTTGCGGCATTATCGGCATAAATAAATTTTTCCATTTTACACCTTGCCTTAGTATATATAAATAAGAACAATATACATTGTATAACAAGTATCGACGCAATTCAATAGTAATCTTACAAATTTTTGTAAAAATTCACCGCCATTTTATCGCATCTCTCGTTTTCGGGATGACCTGCGTGTCCCTTTACCCATTCTATTTCAACATTATGAACCTCGAGCAAATCAAGTAGCTGCTCCCAAAGTTCAACATTAAGAGCGGGCTTTTTATCGGCTTTGCGCCATCCGTTTTGTTTCCATGAAGCTGCCCAACCCTGAGTTATGGCATCGGCCACATACTTTGAATCGGTTACAAGATGGACATTACAAGGCTCCTTAAGCGCCTTTAAGCCCTCTATAACCGCCGTCAACTCCATACGGTTATTTGTGGTCTTTTTATCGCCGCCGCAAAGTTCTTTTTCGGCATTTCCAAAGCGAAGTATTGTACCCCAACCGCCAGGGCCTGGGTTCCCAGAACATGCGCCATCAGTGAACATTTCAACACATTTTCTCATAATCAATACTTACGGTAGGAACCGATTACCTTTCCTAAAATAGATGGGTTTTCAGGATAAATGGGCTCAAAATCTTCGTTTTCGGGCATAAATACAACCCTACCGTCACCCGTTTTTTCATAACGCTTAACGGTTGCCTCATCTCCGTCCATACCGATAACTATATCGCCAAGTCTTACATAAGCGTTTTTATCGGCAACAACAATATCCCCTGGCATAATGCCGACATTTTTCATGCTAAAGCCCTCAACCCTCAAGGCAAAAAGCCCCTCGGCCGATTTTGTGGGGTAAGGAATATAATCCTCGATATCTTCCACTGCCAAAATGGGTTGACCCGCCGTAACCCTACCAAGCACAGGCACGGGTGAGGACTCGGTTGCACCCTCTATTTTAATTGCACGGGAATATCTTGCATCACGGCAAATATATCCCGCCTCTTCTAATCTGTTGAGTATTGCATGCACGGTAGAGGTAGATTTAATGCCCGTTTCGGCACAAATTTCCCTTACTGTCGGCGGCAAACCGTTTGAGGCAGCTTTTAATAAAAAATTATAAACCTTTATTTGTTTTTCACTTAAAGCAGGTTTTGACATACTTCCCACTCCAATCGAACATTTATTCTTTTTTGATTATAACATTTTATCTTCTCGTTTGCAAGTCCTTGAAAAAAATTCTTTAATACCAAGTATTATAATAAAAACGGCAAAAGCAATGCGTATATATTTGTTATCGATGTTTTTAGACAAAAATATACCTATCCCCGAGCCCAAAAGGCCAAAGGCAGCAAGGGGTAAAACAGTTTTTATTTTTAATTTACCCTTGATAGCGTATATAACAAGGGAGAGTATGCCTATCGGGATAAAAAAAGCAAGGTTTATGCCTTGAGAAGCCAGCTGCTCTCCGCCCGCAAAAACCACCAAATAAATAAGCAGTACTGCTCCGCCGCCCATTCCCATTGAAGCAATAACGCCCGAAAAAAATCCGGCTAAAACAGTTGTAAGAGTCATTTAATTAAAAGTCGCACCCCCGCCCAAATCATAAAGGCCGCAAAGATTTTTCGCAGATATTTTTGCGGTATGCGGCTAAGCAAAAATGTGCCGAGCAAGGTCCCTAAAATTCCACCCGGTATAAATCCTATCGCCGCCTTTATATCAAGGTTTCCGCCAAGATAATAGAGGGCGGTGCTTAAAACCGTTATGGGCAAAATAACGGCTATTGCATTGGCTTGCGCCTCTTCTTGAGATAACCCCTCTTTTTTAAGCAAGGGCACCGCAAGCATACCGCCTCCGCTGCCGAAAAGGCCATTGAGAATCCCTATTGAAAGACCTCCAAAAAGGGCGAAAAGCTTGCTTTTAGAAAACTTTTTCATATAATCACCTCTTTTATTGTTTGCATAAAAAAGGCAAAAATGCCTGTGTGATAACTCACACAAGCATTTTTTCAAGCTCTTTAAGATTTTTAACCTCATAGGTAGGCTTTATATCGGTTGTTTTGCCATCACGATTGAGCCAACAGGTATCAATGCCTGCATTAATGCCACCCTTGATATCTGATGTAAGGCTATCACCTATTATGAGTATTTTAGATTTGTCGGTTTCCCGAACTTTGCCAAGCACTATATCAAAAAATTCTTTTTCGGGCTTGGGGGCGCCCAAAACCTGTGATATAAAAATACCATCAAAGAAGGTTTCAAGACGGCTTTCATTAAGGCGTTTTTCCTGAACTTTTTGCATACCGTTAGTAACAATATAAAGGTTATATTTTCCCTTTAACTTTTCGAGCAAATCCCACGCACCGTCTATTAACGGATGGTGACAAGCAAGCCTCTCCTCATACTTGGGCGCAAGTTCCTCGGGCGATATATCGCTATTGCCGATAGTTTCTAAAAACTTACGAAAACGCCCCACCGATATTTCGCTTCTCTTAATTTCGCCTCGCTCATGAGCCTGCCAAAACTCCTGATTTATAGTGCTATACAGGTTATGGCTATGACTATTAAACTCAAGACCAAAAAACTCCAACGCCTCTCTTAAAGCACCCGCCTCGGCGGCCTTGAAATCAAGAAGTGTGTCATCAGAATCGAAAAGCAGTGTGGTGTAACTTTTCATTAAAACTTTTCCGCCAATTCCTTAATATAATTCTTAAGTTCTTCCTTAGTTTCAGGGTGTTCAAGGCCAACATCTATATTTGCCTTAATAACGCCGAACTTATTTCCCATATCGTGACGGGTACCGCTGAATACAACACCTGTCATACCCTCATCTCTTGCGATGGTTTTCATAGCATCGGTAAGCTGAAGTTCACCGCCAACGCCCAAAGGTGTTTTTTCAAGGATTTCAAAGATACGAGAATCAAGCACACAACGACCGAGAATTGAATAGTTGGAGAACTTTTCCTCGAGCTTGGGTTTTTCAATCATATCGCTTACATCGAAAACTGTATCCTCAAGTTTTTCAACCTTTAGCGAACAATATTTAACAACCTGCTCATCGGTAACCTCTTTGATACCGACAACATTTTTGCCATACTTTTCATAAGCCTCGCAAAGTTCACCGATAGCGGGAATTTCACCGATAATAACATCGTCGCCGTAGAGAACTGCAAAGGGGTCATTCCCTACAAACTCCTTAGCACGAAGCACTGCATCGCCAAGACCCTTTGTTTCTTTTTGACGAATAAAATAAATATTTGCAAGGTTGGCAACACGCTCAACGCTTTCTAAAATATCATCCTTGCCTTTGAGTTTGAGCATACCCTCAAGTTCTACATTATGGTCAAAATGGTCTTCAATCGGACCCTTGCCGCGATTAGTGATAATAAGTATATCAGTAATTCCAGCCTTAACAGCCTCTTCAACTATGTACTGAATAGCGGGCTTATCTACAATCGGAAGCATTTCCTTCGGAATTGCTTTTGATGCCGGTAACACACGAGTTCCAAGTCCTGCTGCGGGAATAATTGCCTTTTTGATTTTCATAAAATAACCTCCGTTTTTATTATGCTTTGTAGCAAAAATTTATAATAGTGTTTGTAACATCGGCAAAAGGTCGGCCGCGGCATCTACTACTAAAAATATTACAACGCCTAAAAATGCCATACCGCCCGACACACCGCCAAGCAATTCAATGCGGTAGAAATAATAATTATCCATCGCCGCATTTGCCTTTAAGCCTTTAATCGACTTAATAGCATGGGTTTTATAAATATGTAAAGCGAAAATACCGCCGAGAATAGCGGCCGTATAATCAGCAAGGTCACTTATAAATGAAGCAATATTTACTGCCGCTATATTTTGATAGCTTGTGTCAAGGAAATCTATGTTTTCCATAAACTCCTCTAAATTGAGGCTTTCCATAAGCTGAGCAAATAATGCAAACATCTGGTCATAAAGCATTGTATTGGCATTAAAGGTAATCACCGCTTGAACGACCGAAAGTAATACCCCTATCGCCACGCATATAAATGCAACCTTATTCATTTTGCGATAAAAAAACCAAAATGAAAGACCGAAAAATCCGAAAAGAAAGCCCAAAATCGCCGCCGGCCAACACCAAGAACTTTTTGAAAATGCAAGTTGCATTTTTGAAAACTTTGGCATTATTTTTTCTTTGTTTTTTCCAACAAAGCACTTCATCTCATCGGCAGTTACGCCATCATAATCGTTGGCCTCGGGCCTCTCGTAATTAAAAGCCCGATTATATTGAGGTCTTTCTTTTTGCTGCTGGTTTCCCTGTTCACGCAAGGGTGTTCCGCACTCCTTACAAAAGGTATAACCATCATCGTTTTGAGTTGCACATTTAGGACAAATTACCATATCACACCTCACACAAACATAAATATCAATCTCGGCAAATAGTTAAGAATCATAACGCCGAGCAAGAATAAAAATATATTTACTCCTCCATATTTGCGATTATAGACAAATCGGTCCTCTTTTGAAGGGGAATATTCTTTGATTTTCTTAATTGCGTGCTTTTTATAAATATAGGTACCATACATTGCCGAAACCACTCGAGTTAGCACGGCTATAAGCATTGAAACTGTGACCATCAAAAGTGGCAGAGGACCTACCAACGATATGTTTTCGGCAAGATACTGCGCATAAGCTGCCGTATCAGGCAAGGAAACATCTCCTAAAAAACTCATAAGGGGCATTGTAAGTATTTGAGCCACCAACATAGCTGTTAAAACAATTATGCCCGATTTATACATTTTACGAGAGAAAAACCAACCCTCAGGGAATAAAAAAGCAGTCCAATTCCAAGATGTACGTTTATTCTCGTTAAGAATTGTGAATTTAGGTAAATATTTATGAGTGTTTACAGCAACGAAATCACGGACCTCGCTTGCTTTTACACCATCAATATCGGTATCCTCTTTAACGCCACCCATAAAATCATAGCCTATAAAAACGGGGCCTTGAGGCTTGCCGCAATATGGGCAAACCTTTGCATCGTCATCAATTTTGCTATTGCAAAAACGGCAAACTGTTTCTTTTTTAGGAATTTCCTCAGTGTGCTTTATCTCATCGCTCGGATTATACTGATTATCGGTACCGTGAAACTCCTCCAAAGCGCAGTGACCCGTACGGGCATAACACTCCCTATGATGCGGCGCACCGCAAACGGGGCAAAACACCACATCATCCTCTTCGAAGAGATAGGCATGACAAGTAGCACAGGTACGCCCCTTAATATTCAAACTCATATTCTAACTCCTTATTTGTGCCGAAGATTACCGACCAGTAATACTTACCGTAGTTGTGGAACTTACCGTTTGAAATCATATCCTTTAATTGTTGCTTGGTAACCCACTTTACTCTATCGACTTCGCTCTCCTGAAGCTTAAACTCCTCGGCTGGTGTATTGCATTTTATTTGCCAAATATCCACAAAGGCGCTTCGGCGCTTTACCCTTTTTATGAATTTTAGGCTATTTTCATCAGATACAAGACCTAATTCCTCCTCCAGCTCACGCTTGGCGGCTGTGAAAGAATCCTCACCCGATATTGCTGCACCACCTGTTGCCGCCCATTCACCAGGCATAAGTTTTTTAAGTTTCGAACGGCGTTGAATTAAAAACTTACCGTCATCCGAAACTATCCAGATGTGCACTACAAGGTGATACTCGCCCGATGACAATGTCGTTTTACCGCGCACTGCCGTTTTACCGATGGGTTGACCCTCGGCATCAAGAATATCCCATTTTTCCATATTTTACTCCCAAAACTCCGTTTTACGCATTCGAAACGGACAAATTATTTTTTGCCAAGACACTTGCTTGACAAACTCTTATCAATATAATTATACCCTACACCCATATTCTTTGCAACAAAAAATTACAACTTAGCTATTGATATTGTAAGATTTTTATATTATAATATATAAAGCATATAATATATAATCATTTATCTATCGTGTGGTTTGGTGTGCGAATGGGCGGGTCCTGTGCGACGGGAAACTGCGAACCATGTCAGGCGGGGGACCGAGCAGCATTAAACAGTTCTTCTCGTGCGCCGCAGTCAATCGGCTCATTCGTGCTCTAAACCACACGATTTTTTTGAGGTGAAAACTGTGTCTTATACCGCTTTGTACCGAAAATACCGTCCCGAAACATTTTCGGATGTTGTGGGTCAGGAGCATATTACAGAGATACTCAAAAGCGAGCTCGCTTCGGGTAAGATTTTTCACGCCTATCTTTTCACGGGAACTCGCGGCACAGGAAAGACAAGCTGTGCTAAAATTCTCGCAAAGGCGGTTAACTGCTTATCCCTTAAAGGCGGCGACCCTTGTTGTGAGTGTGAATCTTGCCGTGCTATTTCTAACGGCGAGGTTATGGATATTGTTGAAATAGACGCAGCCTCCAACAACGGTGTTGATAATATCCGCACACTTCGTGAACAGGTTAATTTCACCCCCGCCTCTGCTAAATACAGGGTTTATATAATCGATGAGGTGCATATGCTCACCCTCGGTGCGTTTAACGCACTCCTCAAAACCCTTGAAGAGCCGCCAAAGCATGTTGTTTTTGTTCTTGCAACAACTGAGGTGCATAAATTACCCGCAACTATTTTATCTCGTTGTCAGCGTTTTGATTTCAAAAGAATAGAACAAGAAAAAATTTGTGAAAGAATTAAATATATCGCATCACTTGAAAACTTTACAATAACCGACGAGGCGGCTTCTATGATTGCCGCTATTGCCGATGGCGGTATGCGTGATGCCCTTTCGATACTTGATTTGTGTGTTTCGGCAGGTAGTGAAATCACCGAAGAAGTCGTTGCCTCATCTTGCGGTATTGCGGGAAATGAATACTTGATTTCTTTAGCCGATTATATTAAAAATCAGGATATTGAAAAGGCTCTCCTGCTCACCGATAAACTTTATAATTCTTCGGTGGATATGTTAAGGCTTCTTGATAACCTTATTAGTCACTACCGAAATTTACTTATGATAAAAACCGTTCGCAGCCAAAAACTGCCTATCATTTGTTCTTCAAAGCATCTTGAAAACCTTCGTATTCAAGCAAACTATTATGATATTAAAGACATAATGGCAACATTAAGGCTTTTACAGGACACAACTGCCAAGATGCAAAACGGCAACCGCCGAAGTGAAATGGAACTTATGCTTATAAAACTTTGCTCGCCCGAACTTCGCAGCGATACCGAGGCGCTTGAAGCAAGAATCACCGCACTCGAAAAGAAGATAGCAAGCGGTGTTATGGTTTCTAACCAAACCGAAAGTCCTGTTCTCTCCGAGCCTAAAGCAGAAGAAATTGAAGAAGCCCCAATAATTGATATTACCGAGGAAGAAATTCCCGAACCCACTATTATAGAGCCCCCCGTTATAGAAGAACCTATTCAACAACCAAGTACCTCCGCTGCACCTATAGAAAAGAGTGACACACAAGCCACAAGAGTGGCATCTGAAACCTGGGCTGATATTTTATCGGTGCTTTCAATAACGGCCCCTATGTTAAGCGGCATTTTGCACGACTCGGCGGCATATATAGAAAACGGCAGATTTTTGATTGATAGTTCGAATGCACAATTTTTCGACCTTATGCGCTCGGAAACTGTTGATTACAAAGGCAAATTAAAGCGTTCTATTGAAGAAGTTATGGGTCGTTCCTACCCGATAGGTCCATACACGAAAAAATCGACCGAGGAAAATGACCCGCTTCAAAATTTGAGAGATAAATTGAAATTTTTAGAAGTACCAAAAAGGAGTTAATGTTTTATGAAATGCAGAATACCTAATTCGGGCGGCGGCAATATGAACGCTATGCTCAAACAAGCACAAAAGATGCAAGAGGATATGGCCAATCTTCAGGCAGACCTTGAAGAAAGAGAATATACTGCCTCCTCGGGCGGTGGTCTTGTAAGCGTTACGGTTGACGGAAAGCATTTTATAAAATCTATTAAAATCAACCCCGATGCTGTTGACCCCGATGATAGCGAAATGCTTGAAGACCTTGTTACTGTTGCAGTGAACGAGGCAATCGGCAACGCCATTAAAACAGCCGAGGAAGAAATGGGTGCAATAACAAGCGGCCTTAATATGCCCGGTTTATTTTAGGCGGTGGGAAAATGGCATATAGTATTGTATCGCTAAACGAACTTATTGCCCAGTTTGAAAGACTGCCCGGAATTGGCAGAAAAACCGCTACACGCCTTGCATATTTTGTGTTAGAACAAAATCCTGAATATGCGAAGCGTTTTGCCGAGGCTTTGGTGTCGGCTAAAGACAAAATACATTTTTGCCCCGTTTGTCAGGCTTTTACCGACCTTGAAAAATGTGATATTTGTGCCGATGATAACCGAGACCGCACCACAATTTGCGTTGTGGAAA
Organism: Acutalibacteraceae bacterium; assembly: GCA_045601525.1. Taxonomy (GTDB): domain Bacteria; phylum Bacillota; class Clostridia; order Oscillospirales; family Acutalibacteraceae; genus SIG565. Next base: position 4,256 of record JAZRZR010000058.1, on the reverse strand, counting down.
ATGCCAAGGAAGTTTTGGCTATTGAGCGCACAAGAGAGTATCGCGGTCTTTATCACGTTTTGCACGGACGCATTTCTCCACTTGACAATATCGGACCTGACAGGCTAAAAATTAAGGAGCTTCTTGCCCGCCTTGCCGATGGCGAGGTTAAAGAGGTAATTATGGCAACCAGTCCTACTGTTGAAGGTGAGGCTACTGCAAGTTATATTTCAAGATTATTAAAACCGATGGGAATCAAGATTTCCCGTCTTGCATACGGCATACCCGTTGGCGCCGATTTAGAGTTCGCCGATGAGGTTACCTTACTTAGAGCGCTTGACGGACGAAACGAAATTTAGGAGTTAATATGACCGAGGGAAAAATTAAACGAATAAACGAGTTGGCCCGAAAGCAAAAAGCCGAGGGGCTTACCGATGAGGAAAAAGCAGAGCAATTCAAGCTTCGCCGTGAATATATAGATTCCTTTAAGCAAAGCCTTGTGGCGCAACTCGAAAACACTTATATCGTGGAGCCTGACGGCACCAAGAAAAAAGTCACAAAAATCAAACAGTAATTATTGAGGTGTCACCTTGAAAATTCTTATTACCGAGGGCAGCGTTGTATCGACAGGCGATATTTCCTTTGACTGCTTTAACAAATTCGGATTTGTTAAAATTTACGATAATATAACCTATAAAGAATTAGAAAATGAAATAGTTGATACAGATATATTGCTTTGCAACAAAATCCCTGTTGATAAAAACATTTTATCCCGTACCGAAACTCTTAAATATATCGGTGCTTTTGCAACCGGCTATAATAATATTGATGTTGATGAATGCAAACAAAGGGGTATTACTGTTTGCAATGCAAAGGATTATTCTACCGATGCTGTTTCTCAGCAAACCTTTGCCTATATTTTAGATTTTGTCTGCAAATTAAAGGAATATGACCGCTTTGTAAGGGCGGGCGGTTGGGTTAGAAGCCCTGTCTTCTCCCCTATTGCCTTTCCCACTAGCGAATTAGCGGGCAAAACGCTTGGAATTATAGGATACGGTAGCATTGGCAAGGCTGTTGCACGTATTGCAAGGGCATTTAATATGAGGGTTATTGTAAACACCCGCACAATCCGCGAAGACGGAGAAACTGAGTTTTGCGACCTTGATACATTGCTTTCCTCTTCTGATTTTGTTTCGGTTCATTGCCCATTAACTAAAGAAAACACAAAAATGTTTAATAGTGACGCCTTTGCAAAGTTCAAAAAAGGTGCTTATTTTATTAACACTGCACGCGGCGGTCTTGTGGATGAGCAAGCCTTATTTGATGCATTGGAAAACGGACATTTGTCCGGTGCGGCGGTTGATGTTATTGAAACCGAGCCGATGCTTGACACTTGTCCCCTGCTTAAAGCAAAAAACATTACCATAACTCCGCACTCAGCTTGGATACCTTTAGAAACACGCCAAAGGCTTTTCGATGTGGTAGTTGATAACATCGAGGCGTTTTTGAGCGGCAATCCGCAAAACAAGGTTTGGTGACTATGGTAAAAAAGTTCAAAAGTTGTTGTTTTACGGGATACCGTCCGCAAAAATTCGGTTTTGAATTATCCGATAATTCGCCCGAATATTATTCTCTTATAAACCGATTAAGCGATGCTATTTTTTCACTTCCAAAGGAGGATTGCTTTACCTTTTACTGTGGTATGGCTATGGGATTTGATATAATTGCCGGTGAAATTGTAGTAATGCTTAGAAAGCTTTATAAGGATGCTAAAATCGAGCTTGTTGCCGTTGTTCCTTTTAAGGAACAAAGTGAAAGCTTTGATAACGAGTGGAAAAAGCGTTATAATTCACTGCTTAAAAGCGCCGACCGAATAATTTATACAGCGGCCAAATACACAAAGGGTTGCTTTGCAAAGCGAAACTGTTATATGGTTGATAACAGTGATTTTGTTATCACTTGGTATGACGGCAAGCCCGGCGGAACGCTTCAAACCCTAAATTATGCACACAAAATGGGAAAACGCATTATCAATGTTGCCGAAAAGGGTGTTCACGAATTCCCAATTGAAGAATATTTCCTGATTGAAGATGAATATTAAACAAAATAAAACCCCGTAGGTTTTCACCTACGGGGTTTCTTTTGCTTTATGGCTTATTTGCCGTAAACCTCTACTAATTTCTCGAGGTGTGCACGACGCTCTTTAGCAGTTTCAGCAGCCTTATCAAAGAGCTTTTCAGCGCGCTCGGGGAATGAGCGTGTGAGTGAAGCATAACGAGCTTCGTTCAAGATAAACTCTTTGTAATCAGCAGTTGCGGGCTTGCTATCGATAATAAGCGGATTCTTGCCTTCAGCCTTCAAAGCAGGGTTGTAACGGAACATATCCCAGTATCCGCAATCAACAGCCTTCTTCATTTCCTTCTGGCAGTTAATCATACCACCCTTAATTGAGTGCATCTCACAGGGTGAGTAACCGATTACAAGTGACGGACCCGGATAAGCCTCAGCCTCTTTAAGAGCCTTGAGGGTTTGATTCTGGTCAGCACCCATTGCAATTTGTGCTACATAAATGTAGCCATATGACATTGCGATTTCAGCCAACGACTTCTTAGCGATTGCCTTACCTGCAGCAGCAAACTGTGCAACCTGACCGATTTGTGAAGCCTTTGAAGCCTGACCGCCTGTGTTTGAGTAAACCTCGGTATCGAATACCATAATGTTGATATCGTTGCCTGATGCTAAAACGTGGTCAACACCGCCGTAACCGATATCGTATGCCCAACCGTCACCACCAAAAATCCAAACAGATTTCTTAGATAGGTATTCAGCGTTATCTACGATATCCTTGCAAAGTGCACAGTCAGCACCCTCAGCCTTGATAGCCTCAACCAATGCCTTAGAAGCAGGTGTATTAGCCTTACCGTCGTTTACGGTGTCAAGGTAAGCCTTAGCAGCAGCCTTAAGCTCATCAGATGCCTTGTCAGATTCAAGAAGAGTTTCAACCTTAGCAATAAGGCTGTTTCTGAGAGCTGCCTGACCAAGAAGCATACCGAAGCCGTGCTCAGCGTTGTCCTCGAAGAGTGAGTTACCCCAAGCAGGACCCTGACCCTTAGCGTTTACTGTGTATGGAGATGTTGCAGCAGGACCACCCCAGATTGAAGAACAGCCTGTTGCGTTAGAAATATACATTCTGTCACCGAAGAGCTGAGTTACAAGACGAGCATATGCTGTTTCTGCACAACCTGCGCAAGAGCCTGAGAACTCAAGGAGTGGCTTCTTGTACTGGCTGGAGATGATTGTTGCAGATGATGCAACGCCTTCCTTCTCAGTAACGTTTGCTACGCAGTAATCAAATGCTTCCTGCTGAGCATCCTGGCTCTCACGAGAAACCATCTTAAGTGAGCTTGTAGGACAAACACCGATACATACGCCACAACCCATACAGTCCATAGGAGAAACTGCAAGAGTGTATTTGTATTCTGTCTTAACGATTGGCTTTTCAGCAATCTTCATAACCTCAGGAGCGTTAGCAACCTCATTTTCGTCAAGAGCGAATGGACGGATAGTAGCGTGAGGACAAACATATGCACACTTGTTACACTTTGCACAAGTTGTAGGATCCCACTCAGGAACCATAACTGCAACACCGCGCTTCTCGTATGCAGATGCGCCCTGCTCGAATGTACCGTCAGCGTGGTCTGTAAATGCAGAAACAGGAAGAGCATCACCGTTCATTGAGCCAACAGGCTTCATGATGCTGTCAACCATCTTAACGAGCTTTGCAGGACCTTCTGAAGCAACAGCAGCTGCATCGTCAGTTGCATTTGCCCAATCTGCAGGAACATCGATTTTCTTGAATGCACCAAAGCCGGCATCAATAGCCTTGTGGTTCATATCAACGATATCCTGACCCTTCTTAAGGAACTTGAGAGCTGCATTCTTCATATAGCCGATTGCTTCGTCCTTAGGAAGAACGTTTGCAAGAGCAAAGAATGAAGCCTGAAGGATTGTGTTTGTTCTTTTGCCGAGACCGATTTCTGCAGCAAGGTCAATAGCGTTAACAGTGTAAAGCTGAACATTGTTCTTTGCAATAAACTGCTTTGTTTCAGCATTAAGCTTTTCAGCAAGCTCAGCCTCATCCCACTGGCAGTTGATAAGGAATACACCGCCCGGCTTAACGTCGTTAACAATCTTGTAGCCTTTTTCGATGTATGCAGGTGTGTGGCAAGCAACGAAGTCTGCCTTGTTTACATAGTATGGGCTCTTGATTGCCTTAT
>JAZRZR010000057.1:0-2553 GCA_045601525.1 Acutalibacteraceae bacterium | reverse complement strand
GAACAACACGCCGCGCCCCAAGCGAGTGTGTGTTCGGGTACCGCAAGAGGGTCAAGTCTCTCCTGCTCCGCCAAGACAGACACCCTATATTTTGGGTGTCTATTTTTATTATTGCAACTATTTACAATTTTTTATCTTAATGGTATAATAATTAAAATTAAATTTGAGGTGTGAAATGCAAAAAACCATTAAACTTTATGATAACGATGCCTATGTTGCCGAATTTGAAGCCAATGTTATCGATTGCGCCGAAGAAAACGGCAAATATAATATTATACTTGACCGCACTGCCTTTTTCCCCGAAGAAGGCGGGCAAACTGCCGACACAGGTTTTATCGGCGATGTAGCAGTTAGTGGTGCTAATGAAGTTGATGGCGTTATTTATCACATTTGTGAGGCTCCGCTTAACATTGGCGCAACCTATAAATGCACAATAAATTTTGAAGAACGCTTCGATAAAATGCAAAACCACACCGGAGAGCACATAGTTTCCGGTATTGTTAATAAGCTTTACGGGTATGATAATGTTGGCTTCCATTTAAGCGACAGTGTAGTCACCCTTGATTTCAACGGCAATCTCACACGAGAACAACTTGATGAAATAGAGTTGCTTGCTAACAAGGCCGTTTTCGCAAATGTAAAGGTGACTGCAGAATATCCAAGTGATAACGCACTTAAAAGTATGAATTATCGTTCAAAACTTGACCTTACCGAAAATGTAAGAATAGTAACGATAGACGGTTATGATATTTGCGCTTGCTGTGCTCCGCATGTAAAGCAAACGGGCGAGGTTGGGCTCATAAAATTGCTTGAAACCGAAAAAAGCAAGGGCGGTATTCGTATTTATATGAAATGCGGCAATCGTGCTTTGCTTGATTATCAGCAAAAGTACAAAAACATTTACGAAATTTCAAAATCTCTTTGCGCCAAGCAAAACGAAACCGCCAATGCGGTTGAGCAATTATTAAAAGAAAAAGATTCTCTTAACTATAAGATTGGCGGCCTTAATAGGTTGCTTATCGACAATGAGCTTTCGAGACTTACCCAAACTCAAAAAAATCTTTTATATTTTTACGATGCGCTCGATACCGATACAATGCGGTATTTTGCCAACGGTGCTGTTGAGTTTTGTAATATTTTTGCAATTTTCACAAAAAAAGAAAACGGATACGCCTATATTTGCGCCTCAAAATCCACCGATATGCGTGAATTTGCCAAGCAATTAAATTCAACTCTAAATGGCCGTGGTGGCGGAAACGATAAAATGATTCAAGGTACACTTTTTGCCGAAAGAAGTGATATTGAAGCCTTTTTCAATTGACAAATCAAAATTATATATTATAATGGATATAGTATTTATATGCAGAGTAGGACTTTGTGCGTTAAGTGCTTATCGGACGGGGAGTTGCCGATTTGACGAAATTTTTGCGATACAAGGTTCGCATCCCGCTGCTACAAACAAGGTACAATATTTGTAAATCTAACCCTGCTTGTAGTGTAGTTACGCTCTCAAGGAGGGTTTTTCTATGCAATCATTTCTAAAATTCAAAAATCTCACAAACCTAAAGATTGTAGCCTGCGCCGCATTTTTTGCCGCTATAAGTATTGTTTTTGGCAAATTTTTAGCTTTTAATGTTGGCGAGACCTTACGATTTAGCTTTGAAAGTTTACCAATCATACTTTGTGGTATCGCCTATGGGCCTACTGTTGCCGCATTAACAGGTTTGGTGGCTGACCTTGTGGGTTGCCTCTTGCGAGGCTACGCCATAAACCCGATAATAACCCTTGCCTGCCTTTTAATTGGCTTTTTGGCCGGTGTTTTATCTTTCGTTTTGAGGCATACCAATAAAAGCCTTATGTTATTTATTACGGTTTTTGTATGCCATATTATAGGCTCCATCATTATTAAAACAATCGGTTTACATTTAGTGCTGGGTTATCCTTTTTTCATCACGCTTATACAACGCACCATAAACTACTTGGTGGTTGCCACTGTTGAATATATGGCACTTGTTTCCCTATTTCGTAACAAACCATTTTTAAGAACTATCGGTGTTAAATATGAATTATAATGAAGCAATAGATTTTATACACTCGGTTAGCAATTACTTTTGCAAACCCGGACTTTCTCGAATTTCTTCTCTTTTAGATGCGCTTGGTAACCCGCAGGACAGTCTAAAATATATTCATGTTGCGGGCACAAACGGCAAGGGCTCTTTTTGTGCATACCTATCAAAGATACTTGAAATGGCAGGATACAAGGTTGGTCGCTACACTTCCCCTTATATCCTACGCTTTAACGAGCGAATCTCGATAAATGATACGCCCATTTCCGATGATGATTTAGCCGAACTTTGCACTCTCATTAAAAAAAGATGCCAAGAAATGACCGATAAGCCCACCGAATTTGAGGTCATTACGGCTATCGGCTTTGAATATTTCAAACGAAAAGAATGCGATATCGTTATTCTTGAGTGCGGTTTGGGCGGTCGCTTTGATGCAACCAATATTATAAATACACCTTTGATTTCGGTTATTACAGGAATTGATTAT
>JAZRZR010000056.1:0-45717 GCA_045601525.1 Acutalibacteraceae bacterium | reverse complement strand
GGTCACTTACCAAAAAGCCCTGTGATTTTGACCGCAAGGATGACGAATCAATCGAAAACTTTATTTCAAAACTTTAATAAAAAAGAGGTAGGCAAAAGCCTACCTCTTTTACTTTTTATTTCTAAAATATGCAACTATATTTTGTGCAACATTTCTTGAAAATCCTTTAATTTCTAAAATTTCATCAACAGTTGCATTTGAAATTGCTTTGATGGACTTGAATTTTTTAAGCAAAAGATTTGCCCTGTTTTCTCCAACTCCCTCAATATTCAAAAGTTCACTGCTTTTTATAGTTTTCGAGCGCCTGTTTCGGTGATATCCGATTGCAAAGCGGTGGACCTCATCTTGAATTGCGGTTACAAGAGAAAAGGCTGCCCTATTGCCCTTAATGGCAATTGTAGAACCACTATCCGTTATTGCACTTGATTTATGCTTTGAATCTTTCACCATACCAAAAACTGCAATATCAATTTTGTGGTCCGAAAGAACTTGTTTCACTGCCGAAAGTTGCCCCTTGCCGCCATCAAGCAAAATTAAATCAGGCAATCTTGAAAAGGCCTCGTCTTCCCCTTTTTCAAATTCGTTCATTCTTCGGTCCAAAACCTCGGCCATTGAGCGAAAATCATCTTGCCCCACAAAACCTTTAATTTTGAACTTTCTATACGCATTTTTATAAGGTCGACCATCCTTAAAAACAACCATGGCACCAACATTTTCGCTACCTCCGATATTTGAGATATCATAAGCCTCAATATAAGAGGGCGCTTTTTTTAGGCCGAGCAATTTCGCCAACTCATCAAGAGCAGCAGTTTCTTTAATGTTACGCTCAAGTCGTGTTGCTAAATGACCTGCCGCATTAGATAGCAAATTATCAATAATTTGTTTTTTTGATGCTCGTTCGGGCTTATATAACAATACGCGCGAATTTTTATTTTCAGATAGCCAATTTGAAATTAAGTCACATTCCTCAAAACTATCATCTATTAAAATTTCTTTTGGAATATCGGTACGCAAGGCATAATATTGCGGAAAAAACGAACTATACAATTCATTTTTATTATCAACATTCTCAAAAATAAAATGCTCCTGGTCGGTTAGATGCCCTTCCTTGAAAACAAACATACATATACACGCAAGATTACCAACAATAACCGAGGCAAACGCATCAATTCGAGTTCTATCGTTAATAATAACCTGTTGCTTTTCGTTCACCTTTTTTATCGCTTTAATCCTATCACGAAGTTTAGCAGCATATTCGAATTTCATTTGCTCGGCAGCCTTTTCCATTTGGGCGGTTAAAAACTCAACCTCCTTGGCGGTTGAGCCATTTTTAATAAAACGAATTGCCGAATCGACTGCCTCATTATATTCTTCAAGACCAATTTTTTTAGAGCAAGGGGCCATACAAATTCCCAAATGAAAATTAAGGCAAGGCTTCGAAAATTTATCAAAATTCCTACTACAATTAGGGAGTTTGAAAATCTTTTGCACCTGTTCAACCGTAGCCTTTACTACCATTGAGGAATTATACGGGCCAATATATTCACCTTTTTCAGTATTGTTTTTTACGGCAGTTATTTTCCGCCATTTCTCATTGCTGATGTGAATATAATGATACCCTTTATCATCTTTAAGTAAAATGTTATATTTAGGCGAATACTGCTTAATCAAAGAATTCTCAAGTGTCAATGCTTCAAATTCATTTTTACAAATTATATATTCAAAATCGGCAACATTATCAACCATTTTTCTCACTTTAGCGCTATGGTTTGTGTTGCTGCCAAAATATTGAGTAACTCGGTTTTTAAGTTTAATTGCCTTACCCACATAAATTACATTTTTTGCTTTATCTCGCATAATATAAACGCCCGGTAATAACGGCAATTTGTTCGCTTTTTGTTTAAGCATAGACTTAATTTCTGACACAGTATCACCTACCTTATTGATTTTTCGAAAAGTTTGATGTAAAATATATTCAGTAAATTATTTTGGTGGTTATATGAAAAGAATATTTCAAATCTTGCTAATAGTGGCGCTTATTTTAAGTTTGTGTGCTTGTAGTGATAAAAATGAAAACACTTCGGTTAATTCGGAAAGCATAATCGTCTTTCCAACCGGTGAAATGAAAGACACCGTTAATGGTTACAGAACAGAAAGTTCTACTATATCGAGTGATGATATTTCCTCTGCATACCAAGGAAATTTTGTGGCAAACACATCTACTAAAAAGTTTCACAAGAGTTCATGCCATTATGCGCAAAATTTAGATAAAAGCAAAGCGTTGGCAACGACTAACCGTGAAGAATTAACAAATACCGGCTATATTCCTTGTAAAGTTTGCAACCCATAATTTTTTACCGCATTTCAATTGAAATGCGGTATTTTTATAGATAAATTGAGGGGTCAACATATTTGCCGTCAATAATAACCGAGAAATGCAAATGCGGCCCTGTAGAGCGTCCAGTAGAGCCTACCTTTGCAATTGTTTGCCCTGCTGAAACATAATCTCCAACATCAACTAAAAGTTCGGAGCAATGTGCATAAAGAGTTCGAAAGCCCGGATAATGTTCAATAATTACGCACTTGCCATAACCGTTTTTCTTATCTGACGCTTGTATTATCTTACCTCCCGATGCAGCAATAATAGGCGTGCCCGTGGTGGAGGCGATATCCATCCCTTTGTGAAAATCTGGCTCACGGGTAAATGGGTCTAAACGGTCACCATAGGGCGAAGTTACATATCCCTCAACGGGTAAAAGCAAAATATCCTTTTTGTCAAAACCGCCCGTAATTCCATTACCAATTTGAATTTTTTTGGTTATTGGGTTTGTAACCGTTACTTCATTTACAACCTGCTCTGAAATTAAAATCCCGTTTTCAACAATTAACTTTGATTGAACATTTTTCGTTCCGTTTTTACCCTCAACAACTACCTTACGGGAGCCTGAATATAAATTATTGTTACGCTCGTAATATGTAACATACGGAACAGAAACCGCCTCGGTTTGCAGACAGGTAATTCGATACGGCAAATTATTTTCAAAAATGTTATAAACCGTTTCATATATATTAGTTTTAGTTAAAATATCAACCAAAACACATTCCTCTATAATTTCAAAATCACACAAAAACTCAACAATGCAACTATCGTATTTTGTGTTTATATCTTTTGAAAGGGTTATTCTATCGTTTTTATAGTCGTTAAGTGCATTGTTTAATTTCTTTTCAGAGGTGGTTGCAAAAACTAGTGTATTATCAATATAAACACAGTGTGCATATTCAATTGTTTTCACTGCTGAAACAATAACTGTTTCGATTTCATCCTTATTGAGACAAGATAAGAACAAATTTGAAGATTGCACCTCGGTAACCAAAACATTATCAAGGTCCTCATTAACATTTTGATTGTTTTCAAATTGATTTTTAAGGCTGTTTATAGTTGTTTCTACAACTGCAGGGTTGCGGGTATAACCCAGAGTTACACCATCATAAGAAAGCATATAATAACCAACTGTAATATTAATAATTATTACAACCGCCGTCGCAATCAAGACAAGCGAAATCGAACCCCAAACAAGCACCCATTTGTTTTTAAGAGCGCGAAAATACTTGGAGTTTAACGCGAAAAAATATTTAGTTGAAGATTGGATGTTTCGCACTAAGTTGAAAAAACTGTTTTTACTATTTTTAAGGCTCGAAATAATCTTAAAAATGAAAAAAGAAAAAACAGTTAACAAAGTGCCAAAAAATTCAGAACGTTGTTTCTTCATAAATATTCCCTTTATAAAATATCACATTTTAGTATAATGTTTTTTACCAGTTTTGTCAAATAAAAACCCCGGTAAAACTTATGTTCCAACGGGGAATTTTTTACCATTTGTAATCTTTAAGATATTTTTTAGAACCATCAAGAAGCTTTTGGAATAATTCCTTTGATTCATTCAAATCAAGGTTATTCATAGGCTCGTTGCAAAAAGCACGAAAAGCCTTGGTCAAGTCGCGCTCCCAAGCAGCATCTATAATTAACTTTTGATTATCTGCCGACCTTTCAACCAATGTCTTGATTTCATCGGGAATATTGCCTGCAAAAATAGGTGTTAACGAGTTGGCGCAAAATCTTACATTTGTTTCAACAACAGCACCAAGGGGCAAGTTCGGGATTTGGCCACGGTTAGGAACATTTGCATTGGTAACAAAATCATTAAGACCGAGCAATGCACACATTTGCATAGCGCCCTCTTCACCTGTATCCTCAATAGCAAATTTTTCTTCTCCCGAAAGAAGCCTGTCTTTTTTATCAAGACGCTCTTGGAGATTTTCCTTTCTCCATGAAACCGGTGTTAAGGTGAAACCAAAGCTTGCGGCAGTTTCGGGGTTTTTCAAGAACCAATGCGGAGGACAAAACTCTGCTAAATGGCGGTCACCCGCTGCTGCAATATAACCATAGCGTTGGAAAAGGTTCATCTTAACCATTTCGTGTGAATCAAAATATGTATTTAGCCAGTTATTATCAACAGTTTCGTGATAACCATTAGCGGCGTATTCATCACAAAACTCTTTATAAATCGGGAAAATATCAAGGTTTTTATATTTTGCTTCAGTAAACCAAGTGAAGTGATTTACTCCTAATACATTCACTTTGATTTCATCACGGGTAGGCTTCTTAATGCCTAATTTTTTCTCCAAAACTGCACAAAGGAACTTTTTAGTGCCGAACACCTCGTGGCAACAACCAAAACATTTGATTTCGGGGAAAGCACGATAAAGTGCGCCAACACAAAGAGCCATTGGATTGGTATAGTTAATAACATAAGCGTTAGGACAATATTTTTTAATTTGCTCGGCGAATTCAAAGAACATCGGCAAGCAACGAAGTGCACGAACAATACAACCGATACCAACGGTATCACCAACTGACTGATATATGCCATATTCTTCGCCATCATGTACATCATGTTGCATTTCATCAAATGTACCCGGCAAAATAGAAATAATAACAAAGTCAGCTCCTGTCAAAGCCTCTTTGTAGCTCTTAACTGCCTTATACTTAAAATTATCCTTACCCTCATGAATTTTGGGGATAGAATTACCAATCTTTTCATTATCCTTTGCGGCCTGATGGTCAATATCATAAAGATATACAGTACCACTAAGGGTTGGAGTTAATGCGAGGTCACTCATAAGGCCCCATGCCCAACCGCGTGAGCCACCGCCTATATAAGCAATTTTCAAATCTTTTACTGCGTTATTTTCGTAATACATAAGCGCACCACCTTAATTTTTTATAATTATAAATCTTTTTTCTCTTGACTTCAATCGTATTTTTGTGCTATTTTATATAAAAAAGCAAGAAAATTAAGATTTGGAGTAAATTATGCAGGATACTTATTTGAAAAATAAATATTCACACTTTGAGCATCGGCAATCGCCTACTTTTACAAGTATGACACATATGCATAATGAATTCGAAATTTATTACTTAAAAGAGGGCTTTCGCCGTTATTTTATAGGATATAATATCTACGACTTGTCCCCCGGTGATATTATTTTAATTCCACCAATGACTATGCACCGAGTTACCGCCGTTCCCTCTAAAGAAAACAAAAACCACGAAAGATATTTGTTATCACTTCCTAAAAGCGAAATTTTAGATATCTTTCTCCCCTGTTTTAATACCTATCATTACAGTCTAACTCCTGCCGAAAGCAAAACAATTTATTCCTTACTTGAAAAAATCAGGCTTGAAAATGAAAATCCCGACCAATTCACAAAATCAATTTGCAGATTACATACTAACGAAATCCTTTCGATAATTTGCCGTGCTGTCCCTTACGGCACATCAACCACCCTCACTAACAACGCACTTGCTCAAGAAATTGCACAATATATTCAAGAAAATTTCGATAAAAATATTACCCTACAATCAGTTGCGGAACATTTTTCTTATCGAAAAGAATATTTTTCTGTGCTTTTTAAGCAATTAAATGGATTAGGTTTTAATCAATACTTAACCCAAGTTCGCCTAACACAGTCCTTAAAGTTATTAGTGGAAACCGACAAATCTATTACCGAAATCAGTGCTTTGTGCGGTTGGAATAACAGCAACTATTTTTCATCTGTTTTCAAAAAAGAGCTTGAGGTTTCTCCGCTTACATATCGTAAAAAATATAAATAAAAAAAGGCTACACAACCGTGTAGCCTTTTAATTTTATAGTGAAAAATATTTGTATGCATTGTTATAGCAAATATCTTCAACAAGAGTTTTTAATTGTTCTTCATCATTTGGATACTCGCCATTTTCAACCAACTCACCCAACCAATTACAAAGTATTCTTCTAAAATACTCGTGGCGAGTATAAGATAAAAAGCTTCTTGAATCGGTGAGCATACCAATAAAATTACCCATTACTGAAAGATTTGCAAGCGATTTCAGTTGCTCCTCCATACCCGATTTTGTGTCATTGAACCACCACGCAGAGCCGTGTTGAATTTTACCTGCAGCTTCGGTTCCTTGGAAGCATCCAAGAATTGTGCCAAGCATTTGATTATCGTTGGGGTTAAGCGAATAAAGAATTGTTTTGGGCAAAGCGTTAGAAACATTCAATGCGTTTAAGAAAGCGGTAATTGCTTCGCCGCAATTTTTTGTAGAAATACAATCAAAACCTGTATCGGCACCTAATTTATTGAACATTGTGGTGTTGGTATTTCTTTGCGCACCATAATGCAACTGCATAACAACATTAAGGCGAGCATATTCACGGCCTAAATGGAGTAAAATTGCCGTTTTATACTTATCGGCGGCCTCGATATCCACCTTTTTGCCGGACATAGCAGCCTGGAAAATCGCCTCAATTTCGGCATCATCGGCAACCGAATAAACAACATAATCTAATCCATGGTCAGAGGCACGACAGCCGTTTTCGCAAAAATACTCAAGTCTATCAGAAAGAGCCGCCTTTACATCGGCAACAGTTTTAATCTTGATACCGCTTACTTCAGATAGCTTGGCAATATACTCAATAAAGCCGTCTTTTTCAATATTAACGGCCTTGTCAGGCCTAAATGATGGCACAACGATTGCTGTGCACTTTCCCTCTTGCTTAATTTTCTTATGCCACTCAAGAGAATCAATCGGGTCATCGGTTGTGCCAATCATTGCAACATTTGAAGAAGCGATAATATTTCTAACAGACATACCGTCTTCCTTTAGTTTTGCATTACAAAGTTGCCATACCTTTTCAGCAGTTTTGCCGTTAAGTACACCGTTATAACCAAAATACTTTTTAAGCTCCAAATGTGTCCAATGATACATTGGGTTCCCTACCGCTTTAGGTAACATTTCGGCAAATCTTTGGAATTTAGTACGGTCATTAGCTGTTCCTGTGATTTCATCCTCAGACACGCCATTGCTACGAATCAAACGCCATTTATAATGGTCGCCTCCAAGCCATATTTGAGTAATGTTATCAAACTTACGGTCCTCAGCGATTTCCTGAGGGTTAATATGGCAATGATAATCAATAATGGGCATTTTAGAAGCGTAATCGTGATAAAGTCTAACTGCTGTTTTGTTAGTTAGTAAAAAGTTTTTTGAATTAAATTTCATTACTGCACTCTCCTTTTTTACTAACTTAATTATACACAACAATTTGCCTTTTGCAAGTTGTTCTTGACTTTATTTAATAAAATATTTATAATTTTTTTATTAAGTGCAGTAGGAGATGATTTTTTGAAAATCAACGAAAAAAACATTAACACACCCGTACGACCCATAAAAGTTGTACAATTTGGAGAAGGAAATTTTTTGCGTGCATTTGTTGATTATATGATTGACATTGCAAACGAAAAGACCGATTTTAATGGCGGAATTGCCATCGTAAAGCCAATTTCATTTGGTAATTTAGAATTCTTCAAATCTCAAGAAAATCTTTACACTGTTATTTTACGAGGTAAAGAAAACGGCAAAGTTGTTAACGAAAGCCGCATTATCACAAGCGTTTCAAAAGTACTTGATGCCGCCGAGGATTATGATGAATATATGTCCTTGGCAGAACTTGATTCCCTCCGTTTTGTAGTTTCAAACACAACCGAGGCCGGCATCACACTTGACCTTAATGACAACTTTGACAATCTGCCATCTACATATCCTGGTAAGCTTACTAAGTTTTTGTACACAAGATATCAAAAATTCGGTTCTGATGCCTCTAAAGGCCTTATTATTTTACCCGTTGAACTTATTGAGAATAATGGCAAAAAACTTTTGGAATGCGTTTTAGCACTTAGTGAAAAGTGGAATTTGCCTACCCAATTTATAAATTGGGTGAAAAATGATAACATTTTTTGCTCAACACTTGTTGACCGCATTGTAACAGGTTATCCCCGTAGTGAAGCCCAAGCAATTTGCGAGAAACTCGGTTATACCGATAATCTTCTTGATGTTGGAGAACCTTTTGCGTTGTGGGTGATTGAAAGCGAAAAGGACATCTCTTCGGAACTTCCTTTGGATAAAATCGGTTTGCCCGTTATTTTCACTGATGACCAGCGCCCTTATCGTGAGCGAAAGGTTAGAGTATTAAACGGTGCTCACACCTCATCAGTGCTTGCCGCTTATTTATACGGCCTTGATATTGTGAGAGACTGTATGTCGGATAAGATTATGGGAGAATTTATTAACCGTGTTGTTATGGAAGAAATTGTGCCACAGGTTAATCTTCCGCTTGAAGAGGTTAAGCAGTTTGCTGCCTCGGTTTTTGAACGCTTTGAAAATCCTTTTATAGACCATTCATTACTATCTATTTCACTAAATTCAGTATCAAAATGGAAGGCACGCGTTCTCCCCTCATTCAAAGATTATTATAAACACGACGGCACCCTTCCACGACTAATTGTGTTTTCTTTTGCTTCTCTTTTGGCTTTCTACACCTCGGATATTTTAACCGATGAAGGCCTAATTGCAACCCGTAAAAATGGTGATAATTATATAATTCACGATAATCGTGATGTTCTTGAATTCTTTGCGAAAAACAGCAAATGTGAAAACTTTATCGATTTAGTGTCCAAAAAATGTGATTTTTGGGGCGAAGATTTAAGTGAGTATCCCGATTTTACAACTCAAGTAAAGTATTGGTATGATATGTTGATGAACTGCCCCGAAAAAGCGCTCATCTCGGTTTTGGAGAAGTAAGATATGAAAGCAATTAAAATAAATCAAAAAGACAATGTTGCCGTTGCAATTAGCGATATTAAAAAGGGTGAAAATATTCTTTTAGACGATATAAGTATAACCCTAAAAAACGATATCCCCGCAGGGCATAAATTCTCTATTGCCACAATTTCCAAGAACGAAAACATCATTAAATATGGTTTTCCAATTGGTCATGCTAAAGAAACGATTTCGGTTGGTGAACATATTCACACACACAATACCAAATCTAATCTTGGTGATTTGCTTGATTATGAGTACAATCCAAACTTCAAGGAACTCCCCCCCTTACCTCCTAAAACAATCGCTGCATATAAACGCCCCAACGGTAAAATTGGCATTAGAAATGAAGTATGGATAATACCAACAGTTGGTTGTGTTAATGCTATTGTAAAGGAAATTGAAAAGGCATCTCAAAAGTTTCTTGCCGAAAATATAGATGGCATTTATTCCTATACACACCCATATGGTTGTTCTCAATTGGGTAATGACCAGAATATGACACTAAAAGCCCTTTGCGGTTTAATAAATCACCCTAACGCCGCCGCAGTTTTAGTTGTAGGTCTGGGTTGTGAAAACGCCAATATCGGGGAACTTAAAAAGGTTCTGGGCAATTACGATGAAGCACGTGTTAAGTTTATGAATTGTCAGGACTATGATGATGAAATTTCAATTGGTGTTGAAATAGTGTCAAACCTTGCCTCTTATGCTAACCAATTTACAAGAGAAGCCACTGATATTTCAGGTCTTGTGTTAGGCCTTAAATGCGGCGGTTCGGACGGTTTTTCAGGTATAACCGCAAATCCCCTTTTGGGTGCAGTTTCTGACAAACTAATTGCTATGGGCGGCAGCACCATTTTAACCGAGGTACCCGAAATGTTTGGGGCCGAAACCATTTTGATGAATCGTTGCAAAAACGAAAATCTCTTTAATAAAACAGTCAATCTAATTAATAATTTCAAACAATACTTTATGCGTTACGGCGAAAAGATTGATGAAAACCCTTCACCTGGCAACAAGGCGGGTGGTATTACAACCCTTGAGGACAAGTCGCTTGGTTGCACGCAAAAAGGCGGTACAGCTCCCGTATCTGATGTCCTCTTTTATGGAGAACAGCAAAAAGTAAAAGGTCTTTCTCTTCTACAAGGTCCCGGTAATGATTTGGTTGCCGCAAATGCACTTGTAATGTCGGGTGCGCACATAATATTGTTTACAACAGGACGAGGAACACCCTTTTGCTCACCTGTTCCAACCGTTAAAATTTCGAGCAACTCAGCACTTGCATTGAAAAAATCCACTTGGATTGACTTCAATGCAGGCAAACTACTTGAGGGAGTTTCAATGGCTGATTTATCCGAAGAATTTTTAGATTATATTTGCGATTTGGCTTCAGGAAAAATTAGTGCTAAATCCGAAAAACTTGATAAACATGAAATTGCCATTTTTAAGGATGGTGTAACACTATAATCAAAAAGAACACATCAATTGATGTGTTCTTTTTTTGCATCAAACTCCTCGTTCGAATCTCCATTTGCTTTGCAAATAAAAAACCATACGCATTCAGCGTATGGTTTTTTGGTGACCCATCGGAGATTCGAACTCCGGACACCTTGATTAAAAGTCAAGTGCTCTGCCAGCTGAGCTAATGGATCGTTTTTTGGCGACTTGTATATTATATCAATCAAAAGCCTTATTGTCAATAGTTTTCTTTATTATTTACCCATTTTTTTGAAATAATTCCCTGCAGTTATTTTACTGCAGGGAATTATTATAATATTACTTTTGATTTACCAAAAAAGCGCCAATATAATTATCATCGGTTAATGATTCAAGTTCAACGGTATGTTCACCATCAGAAAGGAAATGCTCCCAAATACTCGCTTGGGTCTGGTTACCTAAATGACTGTCAACTTTCTTTTCAACCCACTCACCGCCATCAATGCGATAACGATAAGAAAAGTTTTGTGGACGATATTTCATAATTACGCCAAACGTTGCACCCGAAAAATTATAAGTGATTTTATCCCCCTTGTTTAAAAGAATGCAATTCGGGGTAACCTCAACTGTATTTTGAGAAAATGCCGTTCCAAACATTGTATGGGTTAGTTTAGTTTCGACTAAGCCTGCATTACCGCCAAGTGTCAACTCGTTTGCATAAACAACCTTAGGACTTTCAATAATATGTTCCATTATTGGAGCACGCATTTTTTCGTAATAATTATAAAGTTTATACTCCTTAATCTCGGTATCCAAAAGAGGTTGGAGAGCCTCAATAATCAAGTCAGTATAAAGCTTATAGCCCTCAGCACTTGGATGGAGATTGTCGGTAGTGTAGAACAAAGGCGTCTTTTCGTCCGATACACCATCTTTTTTCCTTATTGCAGAACGAAGTTTAAGTCCCACACATACAAAAGGAATATTATATTCCTTACATATCTCTTGATAAAGCAACCTAGAAGCATTTTTATATGCGCTTGCGGTTGAAATAACAACAATTTCAGCATAAGGATTTAATCTATAAATATTTCTAACAAGAGATTCTATCTCGGTTTTAAGTTCGTCTCCACTGTTCCAATCGTTTGTGCAAAACTCAATAAACACAAGGTCGGGCATATCGTGGCCGTTGGTGTTCATTAGTTCTTTTTCAAGACGAAAAATTGCAAAGTTGGTTTGTGTATTTGAAACACCGACATTAACAGTTTCTATAACTGCATCAGGATATTTCTCGGCAAAATACGTTGATGTACGGTTTACCCAAGAATTCTTAATTTTAGCCTCTTTATTAAGCTCACTGCTGGTAAGTCTCTTGGTAGCCGAGTTACCATTTGTGATAGACCCGCCAATATAACCGATAGTCAACTTTTTTTCAGCTTTCAACAACTTAACTGCATTAGATAAAGGTGTTTCGGTTGCCTCGGCGCCATAGCTAAGTTCAATAGGCACTTCTTTTTGTGAGATATCGCATCCCACCATAGAAAAAACGAGAGAAAAAATTAAAATGCAACAAAAAATAACTTTACAATATTTCATAATAATCATCTCCATTATTTAACTACAATATTTACCAACTTGTTAGGAATATAAATTTCTTTGATTATTGATTTACCGTCAATTTCCTTTTCTACAGCCTCTTCAGCTTTAGCAAGAGAGAGTGCATCCTCAGATGAAATATCAACAGGAACATTAATTCTTGCTCTGATTTTACCGTTAATTTGTACAACAATTTCAACGGCCGAATCCACGCACTTAGTTTCATCATATTCTGGCCATACTGTTTCATTGAGCATACCCTCAAAGCCAACTACTTGCCACAATTCCTCGGTGATATGCGGAGCAAATGGGTTTAACAAGGTAATAAACGTTTTGAACTCTGCCTTATTAATGCTGCCTTTATTGCTAAATATGTTAATAAGTGACATAAGTGTTGCAATTGCAGTATTCATTTTAAGTTCTTCTATATCGTTGGTAACCTTCTTGATTGCCTTATGCATTTCAGCCTCAAGTTCAGAAGAAATTACATCGCCCTCAACAAGTATATCCTGCAAAGCCCAAACTCTATCAAGGAAACGCTTACAACCCTTTATTGATGCTGAACTCCAAGGAGCAGCCTTTTCAAAATCGCCAATAAACATCTCATAAAGACGCATTGTATCGGCACCGTAATCTCTAACAATATCATCAGGGTTGACAACATTACCGCGAGATTTAGACATCTTCTCGCCATTCTCGCCCAAAATCATACCGTGACTTGTGCGCTTAGCATACGGTTCAGCAGTGGGCACAACACCGATATCATAAAGGAATTTATGCCAAAAACGGCTATAAAGCAAATGAAGTGTTGTATGCTCCATACCGCCGTTGTACCAATCAACAGGCGTCCAATATTCAAGTGCCTCTTTAGAAGCGAGTTCCTTATCGTTATGCGGGTCACAATAGCGCAAGAAATACCACGAAGAGCCTGCCCATTGTGGCATTGTATCGGTTTCTCTCTTGGCATCACCACCGCAACAAGGACACTTTGTGTTTACCCAATCAGTAATTTTAGCAAGCGGTGATTCACCATTATCGGTAGGTTCATAGGAATCAACATTCGGAAGCAAAAGCGGTAGTTCGCTTTCAGGAAGCGGAACATAACCGCACTTTTCGCAATACACCATAGGAATCGGCTCGCCCCAATAACGCTGACGAGAAAATACCCAGTCACGAAGTTTGAAGTTTGTTTTCACAAAGCCTATTCCCTTTTCAGTAAGCCACTCCTGAATTGCCTTTTTAGCTTCTTCAACGCTAAGACCGGTTAAAAAGCCTGAATTAACCATTTTGCCCTCATTGCACTCGGTGTATGCCTCAACCGAAACATCACCACCGGCAACAACCTCAATAATAGGCAAATCAAACTTTTTAGCAAACTCCCAGTCGCGAGTATCGTGGCCGGGCACTGCCATAATTGCACCTGTGCCATAAGAAATAAGCACATAATCCGAAATAAAAATCGGAATTTCAGTATTATTTACAGGGTTAATTGCCTTTACACCGCAAAGTTTAACACCTGTTTTTTCTTTTTGAAGTTCAGTACGCTCAAAATCTGATTTTCTTGCGGAAGCCTCTTGATAAGCACGGACTTCCTCTAAATTTTCAATCTTGTCAGCCCACTTTTCGAGCAACGGATGCTCGGGCGACATAACCATATATGTTACACCAAAAAGTGTATCGGCACGGGTTGTATAAATTTCAAATTCATCGCCGATTGTTGTGTTGAACTTAACCTGTGTACCATAGGAACGGCCTATCCAGTTGCGTTGTTGGGTTTTAACTCGGTCAATAAAATCTACGGTATCAAGACCATCTAGAAGCTTATCAGCATACTCGGTAATTTTAAGCATCCACTGGCTCTTAACCTTATGTACAACCTCGCTACCGCAACGCTCACAAACACCATTTACAACCTCTTCATTTGCAAGCACACACTTACAAGAAGTACACCAGTTAACCGCCATTTCCTTTTTGTATGCAAGACCCTTTTTATACAATTGAAGGAAAATCCATTGTGTCCACTTATAATAATTGGGGTCAGTGGTATTAATTTCACGTGACCAGTCAAATGAAAATCCCAATGATTTTAACTGTTTTTTGAAGTTTGCAACATTGTTTTTTGTTACAATTTCAGGATGGATATGGTTCTTTATAGCAAAGTTTTCAGTTGGCAAGCCAAAGGCATCCCAACCCATTGGATAAAGCACATTAAAGCCCTGTAAACGCTTTTTGCGAGAAACAATATCAAGTGCTGTATATGACCTCGGATGTCCTACATGAAGGCCTTGGCCCGATGGATACGGGAACTCAACCAATGCAAAAAATTTAGGCTTAGAATAATCATTTTCGGCGCAAAATGTGCCGTTTTCATCCCAAATATCTTGCCATTTCTTTTCAATGTTAGTGTATTCGTAACGCATTTTATCTCTCCTGTTCGTTATTCAAAAACTCAGTTAAATCGATTTGTGTGCCATCATTCCACATTTTATCCAAATCATAGAATACTCTGGCCTCTTTATTAAACACATGAATTATAACATTGCCATAATCAAGCAAAATCCATCCTGTTGTTTTACCCTCTATATGATGAGGGTTAACTCCAACCTCGGAAAGTTTCACCTCTACCTCATCAGCAAGCGCACGCACATGGGTTGAGGATGTTGCAGTTGCCAACAAAAAATACTCAGTTAAAACTGTTAAATCATCGACCTTTATAGCCGATAAATCAAGCGCCTTTTTATCGTTTAGAATATTAGCGGCAACACTTAAAATTTCTTTACTTTGCATTATTTAATTCTCCTTGAATTACCTGATTATAAGCAGCAAGAGTATCGGGATGGACTTGCTTACTTCTTGCAACCAAATCGTTAATAGTATATTTTAGTGCATAAATCATAGCGTGTTCTAAAGATTTATCAACTAATTTTCGCATTATATTAACATCGTCATAATCTCGGTCAGCCGAGGTAAAATCGGCAAGATAAAGCACCTTTGCCAAAAGGCTCATATCGGCCTTGGCGGTTGTATGATACCTAACGGCATCAATAATCTCATCATCGTCAATTTTCAAAACATTTTTAATATAAGCGGCACCAGATATTGCATGCCAAAGTTTTTCGCTTTTTTTAGAGACACTATCTAAAAGTATATCAAAATCATATAACAATTTCAACTGTTCTATTTCATTTGTATTTTTGGTAATATCGTGCAACAATCCCGAAAGATAAGCCTTTTGTTCATCTGCACCATATTTTTTGGCAAGTCTTTTAGCTTCATCAGCCACACAAAGAGAATGATGGTATCTTTTCTCAGTAAGCCGCTCAGCTAAAATCTTTTTATATTTTTCATAATCCATTATTTATTAGCTCCGTACAATCCATTTGAAAAAATATAGTCATAAACATCTTTATCAAGATATTTAAGAAGATAATCTTTATTATTTATGTTCTCTTTGATTTGGGTTGAGGAAATACCCGTGATATAATTTTTCAAAACCGAAATTCTACCACCTATATTGATAAGTTTCGTAACTGCATTATCAAAATCAGCTTGGTCGATACCAACTCTACGAACCGCAATTATTTCCACTAAATCCAAAATGTCCTCAAATTTATACCACTGATCAAAGGTGACTATCATATCACCGCCGCAAACAAGAGCAAACTCATCATGCGGATATAGAGTTGTAATGTGTTTTAGCGTATCAAAAGTGTAGCTTTTACCCTTTCGCATAAGCTCAATATCGCTCACAATGGTTTTGTCTATGTTTCTTGTTGCAAGTTTGCACATTTCAAAACGGTCAGCGTCGCAAGCTAAATCGGCACAAATTTTGTGCGGAGGAGATTTAGCGGGCATCACAATAACCTGCTCTACATCCTTCAGTGCAGCAACGTTTGCAATAATTTCAGAGTGTCCTAAATGTATCGGGTTAAAGGTACCACCAAAAATCACTTTTTTCATATTATTTCACTAAATAAATCTTTTTATCTTTCTTATTTTCTTTGTATAAAACAATTTTACTGCCAATAACCTGAACCACATCGCAATCAAGTTCTTTAGCAATAGCATCAGCTGCTTCACGAGTAGAAAGTGGTGAGGTTTCAAGAGTGCGTATTTTAATAAGTTCTCTCGCGCTTAAAGCATCTCTAACTTGCACAAGTGTTTGTTCACTGATACCGCCCTTACCGATTTGTAAAATTGTATCATAAGTATTTGCAAGCCCTCTTAAATAGGCTCTTTGTTTGCTGGTTAGCAATTATTATTCCACCTTTAATATGTTTTTTAACTCTTTTCTAAATTCAGCTATTGCACGGCTTCTATGAGAAATCGCATTTTTTTCTTCAGGCAAAATCTCACCAAAGCAGCCCTTTTCGCTTATAAAAAGCGGGTCATAACCAAAACCGCATTTACCTGATGGCTCAAACGCAATCTTACCCTCACATTTACCCGTAACAGTAAACTCACGGCCATCAGGAAAAACACAAGCAATTGCTGATATAAAGCGAGCCGTACGTTTTTCTTCGGGAACACCATCTAATTCGCTTAATAACTTTTGATTATTTGCTAAATCATCACCATGTTCACCCGCATATCTCGCAGAATAAACACCGGGCGCACCGTTTAGATAATCAACACAAAGACCCGAATCATCGGCAATTGAAGGTAGGCCCGTTGCCAAAAGGCCTGCTTTCGCCTTTATCAAGGCGTTTTCTTCAAAAGTAGTGCCTGTTTCTTCGGCTTCAGCTAAAGGAAATGATAGGTCGTTTTCCGAAATGATTTGTACATCGGTGCCCTCGAAAATTTGTAAAAACTCTCTTAATTTATGAGCGTTTTTTGTAGCAATAAAAAATTTCATAAGGCACCTCAATCAAAAATACCATCAACAAACTCCGTGGCATTAAAGGGCTGCAAATCATCAATCCCCTCGCCTACTCCGATATACTTTACGGGAATACCGAGTTCTTTAACAATTGAAATAATTACTCCGCCCTTTGCAGTGCCGTCGAGTTTTGTAAGAACAATACCTGTAATTTCAGTAACATTATTAAACTCACGCGCTTGATTCACGGCATTTTGGCCTGTTGTTGCATCTAAAACGAGCAAAACCTCGTGATTAGTTTCGGGCAATTCCCTTTTTATAATTCGATTGATTTTTGCAAGCTCATCCATAAGATTTTTCTTATTATGCAAACGGCCTGCAGTATCGCAAATAATCACATCAGCACCCTTTGATTTTGCAGAAGCAATTGTATCAAAAACAACTGATGCAGGGTCGGTACCAGCTACACTGCTCACCAGGGAAACGCCTGAACGGTTAGCCCATTCGGTAAGCTGTTCGATAGCGGCAGCACGAAACGTATCAGCCGCACCAAGCACTACCTTTTTACCATCGCTTTTAAGATTATTGGCGAGCTTTCCAATAGTGGTTGTTTTACCAACACCGTTTACACCTATAACCAAAATAAGCGAGGGCTTTTGCGACAAATCAAGAGGCTCGGTTTCCCCTAAAATATCAGCAATGATTTGTTTTAACAAGGCAACGATTTCCTGAGGCTCTCGAATAGAATTTTTCTTAACTGATGCACGCAACTCCTCGCAAATGCTTTGAGCAGTAGCAACACCGATATCAGAAGTAATTAAAATTTCCTCAAGTTCCTCAAAAAGTTCCTCATCAATTTTTGTAAAACTACTTAGCAAACCGTTAATATTGTTAAGTAAAGAGTTTCTTGTTTTGGCTAAGCCGTTTTTAATTTTATCAAAAAGTCCCATTAATTTTCTCCCTGAAGCAGAGTCTTTTCAATTTCGTTAACATTGAGTTCAAGCAACTTTGTAACACCCTTTTCTTGCATAGTTACACCGTAAAGCATATCGGCGGCTTCCATAGTGCCGCGACGATGTGTAACACAAATAAACTGCGTTGCAAAGTCGGATTTCTTCATATATTGAGCAAAACGCTCAACATTGATATCATCAAGTGCGGTATCAACCTCATCCAAGAAGCAGAACGGTGGCGGATTAACATTCATAATTGCAAAGTAAATCGAAAGGGCTACAAGGGCTTTTTCACCACCTGAAAGTCCGTCCAAACTTGGAACATTTTTACCCGGCAACTTTGCATTTATATCAATACCGCTCTCGAGGATATTATCAGGTTCAGTTAACACCAATGTTGCTGAGCCGCCACCAAACAGTGCTGTAAATGTCTTTGAAAACGCCTCATTAATGCGTCCAAAACCTTCAACAAACATTTCTTGCATTTGAGCAGTAAGTTGATTGATAAGTTTTGTAAGTTGTGCTCGTGAATTTTCCACATCGGCAATTTGCACCGACATAAACTCATAGCGTTCACTTACTTCCTTATACTCTTCAATTGCCGAAACATTAACATTTCCGAGCGCCCTAATGCTTGCCTTGACCGACATTAAATCACGTTTGGCATCACTTGGTTTCTCGATTGTAATACCCATTGCCTCAGCTTCGCTTCTTGTAAGATTATACTCATCATACAACTGCTTAATAACATTATCGTACTCGGCAGTCATATTTTCACGACGCTCGGTTAGACGAGCGAGCTCACCGCTGATTTTCTCACGCTCAAGGGTCTTTTCCCTCTCAGATGCCCGCAACTGAGTTCCCTGCTGTTCAATATCGGTACGCTTAGCCGAAAGCGAAAGAATTTCGCTTTCAGATTCGCTAATCTTAATCTTAAGGTCGCTAATTGAAAGGTTAATAGCCTCAATATCGTTATTTTTAGCAAGATTGTTGTTTTTAACCGTTTCAATCTCGGCGACCAAAGCATTAACCCTCTCATCGCGGTTGTTTATAGCCGTTTCAAGAGAAAGTGCTGTTGAAAGCAAGTTTTCAACATCCTTAGCGCACTCGATTTCGGAAAGTTTAAGTTCAGTGATTTTTTGTGTTAATTCCTCGCGCTTTTCACCCAAGGAATCTCTACCACCAATTATTTCATCAATTTGCGACTGTACTATTTGCTTATTTTCTTCTAAAACAATCAACTGTTCGGCAGCATTTTTTGCAGTTTCGGATAATTCGTTTTGCTTTTTACTGGAAATATCAATTTCTTCATTATACTGACGAAGCACCGCCAAAACATTGTTCCTAATCTCTTCGATACGTTTAATCTCGGACACCGCACGAATTTTATCTTCATTAGCGGTAGTAATAGCATCACGAGCAGCCTTAATATCAGCCTCAACAGTTGCTAAATCGGCAGAAGCGGTATCATAATCGGTTTGTAATACCTTATATTTGCTTTCAAGCTTTTGAATATCGGCACTTATTTTCTTAATATCTTCTTTTCTTGAAAGCAGTCCCGCGTTTTTAATTAAAGAACCGCCTGTAAGCGAGCCACCGGCGTTAATTACCTGTCCGTCAAGTGAAACTATTTTGAAATGGTAATTAAACTTTTTAGCGATTGTTACGGCCGAATCAATATCCTCGGTAACAACAACGCCACCAAGCAAATATTTAATGATTTCGGTATATTTTTTATCGCAGTTAACAAGGTCAGATGCAATTCCGACATAACCGAACATATCCTCATAACCAGTTTCGGTAAATGGGCGTGCTTTAATTGCCGAAATCGGCAAAAAGGTTGCGCGTCCTGCATTGCTATCCTTCAAGGACTTAATTGCACGCTTGGCATCACTTTCGTTTTCAACAATAATGTTTTGTAATGATTGGCCAAGTGCAGTTTCGATAGCAACAGCGTACTCTTTTTTAACATTGATAATATCCGCAACAGGTCCGTAAACGCCTCGTAGAACACCCATTTTGCTGCTTTGCATAACTGATTTTACCGAATGTGCAAAGCCTTCCATATTCTTTTCAAGGTCTTCAAGAATTTGGATACGACGGCGTTTTGCCTCAATATCAAGGCGTGTAACATCAAGGTCATTTTTAAGGGTTTCGGTCTTTTGTTTGCGTGAATCATATCTAAGTTGATAACCCTTTAATGAATTTTCGCAATCAGTAATGTTTTCTTCAATTTTCTTTACCAAATCTTCAGTTTCTTTATACTCAACATCCAACTGGTCTTTTTCAATTTCACGCTCTGCAATTTGTTCTTTAATTTGGGCAATACGATTTTCCGCCTCTAAAATTGCCGACTCGCTACTTAACTGCGCCACCTTATAATCGGCGCTTTTGGCTGAAATTGCATTGATTTCTTGAGAGAGCTGCTCAATTTGACGGGAAAAACTTTCACTTTCGGTTAAAAGATTGTTAAGGCTTTCCTCTGTTGAACGCAACTGTTGATTAATTTGCTCTATTTTAGCCTGCTTTTCCTCAGCCAAAGAACGATTACGCAAAACCTCTGCCAAGGCGTCGTTTTCGCTTCCCTTTAGGTTTTCAATCTCATCGGTTAATCTTTGAATTGTTGAATTATTATGTAAAATATCATTTTCGATAACCGAAATATTACCGCCTAAAACCGCTATTTGCTCATTAAAACGAGAAATATCTTGATGTTTTTCATCAATATTGATTGTAATTTCGGAAAATAATGACGAGTTTTGCTCAGTAATTTGGTCATATTCCTCTAAGGAATCTTCGATATCCTTATACTGAACCTGACAGGCAGTAATCTTGGCCTCATGTGAGCGCAGCGCTTCCTTAAAATTTGCAAGAGAATATAACCAAAGGCCGATTTCGAGTTCCTTTTTCTTTTCAGCAAGTTCTAAGAATTTTTCAGCCTTTTCACTTTGCTCCTTAAGAGGACCAACTCTCTCCTCAAGTTCTTTGATAATATCCTTTAATCGAATAAGATTTTCATCGGCAGCTGCTAATTTGCGTTCGGTTTCGATTTTTCTATATCTATACTTAGAAATTCCCGAAGCCTCTTCAAAAATATCACGGCGTTCATTTGATTTTGTACTGATAATTGCATCGATTTTACCCTGACCAACCATAGAATAACCATCTCGGCCAAGACCTGTATCCATAAACAATTCATTAATATCCTTAAGACGTACCGAAACATTATTAATCAAATATTCACTCTCGTGTGAACGATAAAAACGCCTTGTAACCGATACAAAATCATCATCAAAATTCAACGAACGGTCGGTATTATCAATATTAAGAGTAACCTCGCAAAAGCCGTGAGGACGGCGAGTTGCAGTACCACCGAAAATTACATGTTCCATCGACTGACCACGCAAATTTTTAGTTGACTGCTCACCTAAAACCCAACGAACAGCATCGGAAATATTACTCTTACCACTTCCGTTAGGTCCAACAATACCAGTTATACCCTTTCCGAATTTGAGGGTTGTCTTATCCGGGAAGGACTTAAAGCCTTGTATTTGCAGTGAGGTTAACAGCATTGATTTTTCACATCCCTTTTAATAATTATCTCCAAGGGTTTCAAATTATCATCACCTTTTATAGTGATATGAAACCCTAAATCATTGATTTTTTGTATATTTTCCCGTTTTTGTCCTATTGCCTTTGAAATTTCTTTAGGGTTGACAAAAACAGTATATTCACCGCTAATTTTTAACTCCTTAATCATTTTTTCAAAATATATTTTTGAAAAACAAAGTTCACTAAAAGCGGGATGCCACGGACCTGCCAAATACTTATCCTCATCTATGGTATGCAGACCGGTCCTGATAACCTTTATGTTAGATTTTCTAAATAAATTTAGTAATTCTACAGTTAAAGATACGGCATCATCAAGGGTTTGCGGCAAATATATACCTTTTCTATAAAACTCACCCAAATCGGTGTTTTCAAGCACAATTGTTGGATAAATTCGCACTGTATCGGGTGTCAATTCAATAATTTTCTTTGCTGTTTCAATATCCAACTGATTACTGCTGCCGTAAAGTCCTGTCATCATTTGAAGGCCTAATTCAAAACCCATTTTTTTAATTAGGGTTGATGCATTTATTACATCATCAACTGTATGCCCACGATTATTTTTAACTAAAACATCATCTTGCATGCTTTGAGCACCGAGTTCAATAGCAGTAACTCCATATTTCTTCAAAACATTGAGAACATCCGTATCAATAGCGTCAGGGCGAGTTGATATCCTAATTCCTTTTACAGTGCCATTTTGCACAAAAGGATATGCAAAACTCAACAGCTTTACCATATACTCTCTGTCAATTGCAGTAAAACTTCCACCAAAGAAAGCAATTTCGGTTGTTTTAGAATCAAAATTCTTACTACTAACTGCCGTTTTTACCGCCGCTTCAATTGTTTGCTTATCTGGGGCGGAAAAACTCCCTGCAATATGCCTTTGGTTACAAAAACTGCACATATTAGGACAACCAAAATGTGGGACAAAAATTGAAATATTAGCCGACATTTATAAATTAACTCCCATAAGTTCAAGGGCATGTTTTGCCGCATCCTGTTCAGCGCGTTTTTTAGTTGTGCCAACACCCGTGGCAATTACATTAGAGTTTAATTTAACCTCAACTGAAAAGGTTTTACTGTGGTCGGGTCCCGATTCGCCCACCAATTCATAGGAAAGGCGTTCCTCAGGATTACGCTGAATAATTTCTTGAAGTTGAGTTTTATAATCACAAAAAGAGCCAATATGTGTAGAATCAAGTTCTCTTGTTACAAAACGCAAAACATGTTTCTTGGCGATTTCAAAACCGCCATCAAGATATAAAGCTGCCAAAACTGCTTCAAAGGCATCGGCTAACATTGAGGGGCGCTCGGCACCTCCGTTATGCATTTCACCCTTGCCGAGTTTTAAGTAACTACCGAGCCCTAATTCTTTTGAAAAAGTGCTTAAGGTTTTCTCGCAAACCAAGGAAGCACGCAATTTGGTGAGTTCACCCTCATCAACATCCGGATAATTTGAATAAAGATATTCCGCAACGATTATAGAAAGTACGGCATCACCCAAAAACTCCAAGCGTTCATTGGAACCGCCCTTGCATTTAACCTCATTAGCATACGAGGAATGAACAAGTGCATTTTCTAAAAGCTTAATATTTTTGAAGGTATAACCGATTTTTGCTTCAAGTTCTTTCATTTATTTCACCATTAAAGATTTATATTCTCGCTTATAGTGGCTATAACATTATTTTCAGTAAAAAGTTTTGCCTGTTTAACAGCATTTTTAATCGCTATGGCATCCGAACTTCCGTGCGCCTTAATAACAGGCTTATTA
Organism: Acutalibacteraceae bacterium; assembly: GCA_045601525.1. Lineage (GTDB taxonomy): Bacteria > Bacillota > Clostridia > Oscillospirales > Acutalibacteraceae > SIG565. The sequence continues at coordinate 22,330 of JAZRZR010000056.1, read as the reverse complement.
ACGCCGAGCAAAGGTGCGCCGCCAACCTCAGATGAGTCCATCTTTTTAAGAAGTCCCTTAAGACCGCCTTTAAGCGTCAGGGCGGCAAGCTTTGTAATAATATTTTTATAGAAAACGCCTTTTAGCATTTTGAAAATAGTTACCGAGGTACCCTCTATTAACTTAAGCGCAATGTTTCCTGTAAAACCATCGGTAATTACTGCATCAACAACACCTTTAGGCATTTCACGAGATTCAACATTACCAACAAAGTTAATCGGAGCCTTTGACAACAACTCGTACGCCTCTTTTTGAAGGTCGGTACCCTTTGTATCCTCGGTGCCGATATTAAGAAGCGCAATTTTGGGGTTCTTTCTACCCTCTACCTTTTCGAGATAAACAGATGCCATAATACCAAACTGCTCTAACATTTCGGGGCGGCATTCAGCATTAGCACCCATATCCATAAGTAAATATGATGAATCAGGTGACGGAAGCATCGAACCGATAGCGGGGCGCTTTACACCCTTTATTCTCTTAACAATCAAGGTGCCTCCGACAACTATAGCACCGGTGCTACCTGCCGATACAAATGCATCCGCCTTATCCTCGGCTAAAATTTTGAAAGCGACTGCCATCGAAGACTCTTTATGTGCTCTCAAAAGCGAGGTGGGCTCATCATGCATACTGATAACATCGGTAGTATGTACAATTTCAAGATTTGAAAATACTACATCGTTATCTTTAATACATTTGTTTATGATGTTTTCATCACCGGTAAGAATGATATCAACGCCGTATTCCTTTTGTGCAAGAGAGGCGCCCTTAATTATCTCTAACGGAGCATTATCGCCGCCGAAAGCATCAATAACAATTTTCATATAAATACCTCTTATTTAATATTTTCCTCAAACCAATTAAGCGAACGAGTCGCAAGCGCCCCATAACGCTCACGCTTATCACGAATATGGTTTTCAAGTTGTGGTATAATTCCAAAATTTGCGCCCATTGGCTGAAAATTTTCGACCGTTTCATCGCAAATATAACCTAAAAGTGCGCCAATCATGGTAAAATCAGGTAAAATTAAAGGGACGTTGCCTATTAGCGCATTAACCACATTGATTCCAGCAATAATTCCCGAAGCCGCCGATTCCATATAACCCTCAACACCCGAAAGTTGTCCCGCAAAAAACATTTTATTATTAGACTTCAAAGAAAGATTTTTATCAAGCAATTTCGGTGAATTTATGAAGGTGTTTCTATGCATAACACCGTATCTTACAAATTCAGCGTTTTGAAGCCCTGGTATCATTGAAAACACTCTTTTTTGCTCGCCGAATTTCAGGTTTGTTTGAAAGCCAACTATGTTATATAGCGTACCCTTATTATTTTCACTGCGAAGTTGAACAACCGCATAAGGACGAGAATCAGTACGGGGGTCGCGAAGTCCGACAGGCTTCATAGGACCAAATCTTATCGAGTCTTCCCCTCTTTTTGCGAGTACCTCAATTGGCATACAACCCTCATAAACATCAAATTTATGGGTTATAGCCGATTCAGCATTAACAAGTTCATTGTGAAAAGCGATATATTCTTCTTTGTTAAAGGGGCAATTTATATAATCATCTTCCCCTTTGCCATAACGAGAGGCAAAAAACGCTTTAGAAAAATCTATACTTTCCTTTGTTACAATAGGAGCCGCCGCATCATAAAATGACAAATATTCACTATCACAAATCTTGGCAATATCATTTGCAAGAGAGGTATCAGTTAGAGGTCCCGTTGCAACAACACAGTATCTATCCTTTGGTAATTCCTCGACAACCTCATTGATTACGGTAATATTAGGGTGATTTTTAATTTTTTCAGTTATATAACTTGAAAAAACTTCTCTTTCAACCGCTAATGCACCGCCTGCCGCAACCTGTGAAAGAGCCGCCGCTTCTAAACAAACAGAACCCAAAATGCGCATTTCTTCCTTTAATAGCCCTGCTGCAGAATCAACACGCTGAGCCTTTAAGGAATTGGAACAAACCAGTTCGGCAAATAAATTATTGCTTTTATGAGCAGGGGTCATTTTTTTTGGCTTCATTTCAAAAAGTTCAACCTTAATTCCCCTATTAGCAATTTGCCACGCCGCCTCGCAACCTGCAAGGCCGGCACCTAATACCACAACAGTTTCTGACATTATTTGCCTTCCTTAGTCTTATTTCTTGAAGGACACGCCGAATTCATACAATATTTTCTACCGCGGCCTGTGATGATGTAACTACCGCATTCTTTACAAACATCCCCTGTAGGTAAACCGGGAGAAGCAAAATCACATTGCGGGTAGTTAGAACAACCATAGAAAGCCTTACCTGTCTTTTTAGAATTGCGCTTAATTAACTTTGCGCCGCACTTAGGACAAGGCTGTTTAATTTCGTTTTCGGGCACTGGCTTTGTGTTTTTGCATTGCGGATAATTTGGGCAAGCTAAGAACTTACCAAAACGGCTTGATTTTACCACCATTTTCGCACCGCATTTATCACAAATTACATCACTCTCAACATCGGGTACCTTTACTCTTTTACCACTGAGTTCACTTTCAGCAGTGTTGAGATGTTTTTCAAAATCGGCATAAAAATCAGCAATAGTCTTTTCCCAACCCAATTCGCCTGTTGCAATAAGGTCAAGATTATTTTCCATACCCGCTGTAAATTTAATATCAAAAATTGCCTTAAAGTGCTTGGAAAGAAGGTCAACCACTACAACGCCAAGCTGAGTAGGTTTTAATGATTTCTTTTCCTTTTCTATATAATCGCGCTGCATAATATTAGCAAGAATAGGTGCGTAAGTTGAAGGGCGACCAATACCATTTTCATCCAACGCTTTGATAAGAGTTGCTTCGGTATATCGTGCAGGGGGAGTTGTATAGTGTTGGTTTTCAAGTAATTCTTTTAGTTTAAGAACATCATTTTCCGAAATGTCAGGCAATTCACAAGCCCCGTCTTCTTCGGTATCTTTGCCCTCCTCGTATAGAGCAGTAAAGCCATCAAATCTCACCTTATAACCGCTTGCACGGAAAAGATAATTAGCAGCTTTTATATCAACAGAAACTGTGTCTTGAACACAATTTGCCATTAAGGAAGCAATAAAGCGTTCCCAAATAAGTTTATAAAGTTTATATTGCTCGGCGGACAAATCACCTTTTATTGAATCAGGCGTTATAAAAACATCGGTAGGACGGATTGCCTCGTGAGCATCCTGAGCACCGCTCTTGGTTTTGAAATATCGTGGTGTTTTAGGAAGATATTTAGCGCCAAATTTATCCGAAATAAATTTTTGTGCAGCGGCACGGGCTTCCTCTGAAATACGAAGAGAATCGGTTCTCATATAGGTTATCAAACCGGTTGTACCGCTTGTTCCTATATCGACGCCCTCGTATAGTTGCTGTGCTACACGCATGGTCTTTTGGCCCGAGAAAGAAAGCTTACGAGCAGCTTCTTGTTGCATTGTTGAAGTGATAAAAGGAGCAACGGGTTGTTTGTTTCTAACACCCTTTTTAACATTGGTTACAAGATACTCGGCGCCATCAAGGTTTGCAAGAATTTCTTTAACCTGCTCGGCATTTTTAATTTCTATCTTTTCGCCTTTTTCATCGCCGTAAAACCTGGCGATAAAACCTTTTTTGCCGGCAAGAAGTTTTGCATCAATGGTCCAATATTCCTCGGGAACAAATGCAGCAATCTTTTTTTCACGGTCAACAATAAGCTTTAATGCAACTGTTTGCACGCGACCAGCCGACAGACCACCCTTAACCTTTTTCCACAAAAAAGGACTTAATTTATAGCCGACAATTCTATCAAGAACACGGCGCGCTTGTTGAGCATCAACAAGGTCCAAATCAAGCGAACGAGGAGAAGCCATTCCCGTAAGTACACCGCTTTTTGTAATCTCGTTAAAGGTTACACGATTTGCCTTATCCATATCCAAATTAAGTAATTGAGCCAAGTGCCAAGATATAGCCTCACCTTCTCTATCAGGGTCAGTTGCGAGATAAACCATATCACTTTGAGCGGCAGCTTGCTTTAACTTCTTTATAAGGTCAGCCTTGTTTGCAATATTTTCATATTGAGGCCTAAATCCGTTCTTAATGTCAATACCCATCTTTGATTTAGGCAAATCACGGATATGTCCCATAGATGCCATCACATCAAAATCAGAGCCAAGATATTTCTTTATGCTTTTCACCTTTGTTGGTGACTCAACGATAAGCAGATTTGACATTTTTTATCTCCTAACACAATTTATTTCAATGAATATCTTCCGCCGGGGAGGGCTTCAATATACCCGAAAATCTCCAACTCGGTAATTGCGGCAAGCAATTCCGAACCGGTTATTCCCTCGGCGTTTATATCATCTAAAAGAAAAATTTCCTTATCTAAACAATTATACACTATTTTTGCATTTTTTGAAAGATTATCTTGCAAATTTTTCTTCTTTTTTTCATCTTTTTTTAACTTTTCTATAATCTTTCCGACTTGGTCGGTGTCACTTTCCTTTTGGAGAGTGATTTTTTGCGAAAAGGCTCTTTCGATATCGAGTTTATCCCCATATTCGAAAATATATTCTTCAAATATATCCGAGGCCTCTAAAAGAGGTTTTGCGCCATCTCTTATAAGCAGATTAGAGCCTTTATATTGGGGTGCCGACGGACTGCCGGGTATTACGAAAACATCTCTTCCCTGCTCGGCGGCGTGATTGGCGGTAATTAAAGCACCGCTTTTCTCACCCGCTTCTATAACAACCGTACCTAAAGCAAGCGCCGACATTATCCTATTTCTAATCGGGAACGAGTATTTTGTCGCAGGGAGTTTGGGTTGATATTCCGAAATGAGCAATCCCGCTTTCGAAATTTCTCTTCTAAGCTCTTCATTACGCATTAAATAATTTGCATCGATGCCCGAGCCTAAAACACAAATTGTTTTACCGTGTACTGCCATTACGCCCTTATGTACTGCCGTATCAGTACCAACGGCGCCGCCGCTTACAATACCGAAACCACCACTTGCCAAACGGGCGGCCAAAGAAAAAGCCGCGCGTTTGCCATAAGTAGAAACCTCACGCGGCCCTACAATACATATCAACGGAAGTGCTTTTAGCAAAGAAACATCGCCACGAGCATACAAAAGAGTTGGCGGCGAGTTGATTTGCCTTAACAAATCTGGATATTCTTCATCAGCTATTGTGATAATTCTAATATCCGTTTTAGCGCAATAATCAATGATTTTTCTCGCATTTTCTAAAGAACGATTTGAAAAATTAGAGATTTCCTTATCGGTAAAAACTCCGCTTTGCTTCAATTCCTCAGTGCTTATTTTATAACACGCCTCTGCACTGCCATATTTTTCTAAAATATATTTAATTTTGCCTGTGCCATATCCAATGCAAGACTGCAGCCAAACCCAATATTCCATTATCTTTTTAACTCCCACATAGCAATTGCTGCTGCAACAGCGGCATTAAGCGATTCTGCCTTACCTTGCATATTTATTGTTATATTTTTTGCTATACTTTTTGCTTGTTCGGTAAGGCCATTTGCTTCGTTACCAATCATCACAATGCTTCCATCACAAAACTTTTGCTGTTTTATATCCTCTCCACCCGAAACAACACAAGCGAAGACCTCTAAACCGCTTTCTTTTATATCATTACAAAAATTATCAAAAATAAAGATTGGCATACGAAGCAAGGTGCCCATTGAGGCCCTTAATGATTTAGGGCTATATGGGTCACACGAATCGGATGATAAGATAATGCCATCAACGCCAAGCGCTTCGGCTGTTCTTGAAATTGCGCCAAGATTAGCGGGGTCGGCAATATTTTCGAGCGCAATATAGCGCCCTTTTCTCTTTAATTCCTTTGAAAAAACATTTGGAATTTTGCCAACACCAATTATCCCTTGGGGATTTTTAGTATCCGAAATCTTTTCAAAAAGATAATCTTTAATAACTATTTTTTCTTTAGAATTGTTGATAATTCCCTCGATTTTCATTTCTTTTTCAAAAAAGCTTTCACTTAAAATCAAGGTTTCAAAAGTTATACCATTATCAACACAATCACTGCAAATTCGCAAGCCCTCTGCAACAAACTCACCCTCTTTTTTTCTAAAAGAAGGCTCCTTTTGAAGTTTGGAAATACGCTTAATTATTTCGTTGTCTTTACTTGAAATCCTCTTAAATTCGTTCATTTTTTCCTGCCTAACTAACGAAAGTCGCCCGAGATATACAAACTATCTCGGGCGTAAAATTTACTTTTCTAATGCTTTTTTTGCATTTTTTGCAAGAGTAGCGAAACCGGCAGCATCGTTTACTGCCAAGTCAGCAAGCATCTTGCGGTTGATTTGAATACCAGCCTTGTTCAAGCCGTTCATAAATGTTGAATAGTTCATACCATTCATTTTTGCAGCGGCTGAAATACGGGTAATCCAAAGACGACGGAAATCACGCTTTTTAAGTCTTCTGCCGATATAAGCGTAATTACCTGATTTCATAACAGCTTCTTTTGCTGTCTTAAAGAGCTTAGACTTAGCTCCAAAATAGCCCTTAGCGAGCTTCAAAGTTTTATTTCTTCTTTTGCGTGTTGATAACGCACCTTTAACTCGTGCCATTTAAGCAACCTCCACTAATTATTTATAAGGTATCAATTTCTTTACTGTTGCTGTATTTGTTACATCAGCAACAACTACCTTACGCAAGTTTCTCTTACGCTTTGTTGTTTTCTTGTTCAAAATGTGTGACTTATAAGCGTGGCCGCGTTTTACCAAGCCGTTTTTTGTAAGCTTAAAACGCTTTTTTGCACCACTGTGTGTCTTAATTTTAGGCATATAAAATCCTCCTTCAACTTGTTATATCTAACAAATGCTTATTTTACCGGTTTCGGAGCAAGGAACATAAGCATGTTACGTCCTTCCATTTTAGCAGGTTTTTCAACACTGGCAACCTCGGAACAATATTCGGCAAAACGCTCCATAATTTCTTTTCCTATCTCAGGATGGCCGAATTCACGACCTCTGAAACGAATAGAAACCTTAACTTTATCGCCATCCTTTAGGAAGCGAATAGCGTGATTTGCCTTTGTTTCAAAGTCATGTGTGTCAATACTAAGACCAAGACGAATTTCCTTAACCTCAACAACCTTTTGGTTTTTCTTTGCCTCTTTCTCTCGCTTTGCCTGTTCGAAACGATATTTACCAAAATCCATAACCTTGCAAACGGGCGGAACGGCATTAGGAGCAATATTTACTAAATCAAGGTCCTTTTTAACCGAAATAGCCAATGCTTCCTTAAGAGACATTACACCAAGTTGTGTGCCATCGGTATCGATAACTCGTACCTCAGACGCTTTGATGGCTTCGTTGATCAAAATTTCTTTACTGCTAATAATTAAGCACCTCCAACACAGTATCCAATCAAAAAAGCACGGATGCAAACAGCATCCGTGCATAACAAACAAAATAAGCCTGAGCTTAATTGATTATTATTGACCCTTTAAGACACAACTTTGAGGGTGAGAACGCTATTTGCTCTACTTTATTGTCAACTTATTTTAACACCATAGGGATGATTTGTCAAGCACTTTTTTTAGAAAAGGTCGCCATCAATTTTTAGTTCATTTATAGAACGGTATTGAAAATCTACATTGCTTAACAAATCAGGGTTTTTAAGGGCAATTGCCGCTCCCCTAACAACGCTATGTGTGGGGTCAGGGTCGGTATGAATTTTTGTTCCGAAATAATTACTTAAAAGTTCACTCATACCATTCATAAGAGAGGTGCCGCCAGTGAGATAAATACCATCATTCATTATATCGGCAACTAAATCGGGGTCGGTTTTTTCAAGCACCTTTCTTATGGCGTTACATATTGAAAGCGCAGTTTCATAAATCACATCAAAAACTTCGGTAGAAGTTATCTCAAAGGTTTCGGGCAAACCGGTTATAAGATTTCTTCCCTTAGCCATTATCGCAACCTCAACAGGTCGCTTCACAACTGTGCTCAACTGTTTTTTGATATTTTCGGCTGTAAGCGGGCCAATTGCGATATTATATTCTTTTCTCACATACTTTTCAATCAACTCATCAAAGGTATAACCTGCGACCTTAAAAGAATCGCATTGTGCAATACCGCCCATTGATATTGTAGCAATATCGGTTGAACCTGCGCCCATATCAACAATAAGGCTTCCCTTTGGTTTAGAAAAATCAAGGCCAAAACCAATAGCAACTGCGATAGGGTTTTCAATAACGGTGACATTTCTACCGCCGCTTTCTAAAACCAATTGTTCAAGAGAATGGTGTTGAAGTTCAGTAACACCTGTTGGCAATGCGGCCATAACACGAGGCCTTAAAATCTTTTTGCCAAAACAGGTTTGCATATAGTTTTTAAGCATTGCCAAAGCCAAGTCATAATCGGCAATTATTCCATTTTTTATAGGTTGCACACAGGTCATACTATCCGGAGTGCGCCCCATTGTCATTCTCGCATTTTCACCAAAATATACAGGCTCAGCCGTATCGGTTTCAATTGTAACCACACTCGGTGTTTCTAAAACAATTTTGGAATCTGAAAATATAACTGTTTTTGAAGAACCAAGGTCAATTCCTATATCAGTTGTTTTTGCCATACTTTTCACCAACCTTCACAAAAAACATTATAAAGATTGTAACAAATTTCAAAATGAATTTGTTACAAAATCGAAAACTTTGTGTCGAAATACTAATATTTCGACTAATTAAAACTATTATATCAGTATTTGAGGAAATTTTCAACTTGATTTACCGTTTACAATTGCAACTGCGCAATAAACATCTTCAACGCCCGCAAACATCAATTCCTTTGCACATTCATTAAGGCTTGCTCCCGTTGTTTTTATATCATCAATCAACAAAACCGTTTTGATGTCTTCTATATTTCTGGCAGTATATAAACCCCGTACATTTTCAAAACGGTCATTACGACTTAATGTATGTTGACTTTTACCCTTACCTACATATTTCAATGTTTCTTTATAGGGAACACCAATTATCTTTGATATTTTACGAGCTAACACCTCACTATGATTATAGCCTTTTTCAAATTTTTTAAGAGATTTAATGGGAACTGCTGTAATAGCATCAAATTTAATCCCCTCGAAGTCCTTTACAATTCTTTCGGACATTTGTTCAGCCAAAAAGTCCGCTACCCTAAAATCCTCAGCCAATTTGAAACTGTATAATATTCTAAGGGTTGCATCGTTTTTCATATAAACACCCGAACAACCTCTAAAACGATAGGTTAAATACTTACACATACACTGCTTTTTATCGGCACCGCATAAAAGACAAGGCTTTTTAATAAGTTGAACTTCCTTTGCACACTCCAAGCAAAGTTCTTCATATTTGTGTACGATTTTTCCACAGGAGGCGCAGCGTTTCGGGTATAAATACCACAAAACATTTCTATCAAACCAGTTCATTTTCCGCCTCCAAGAGTTTCCTTATAAGACCTGTATATCTAAGGGTTTTCTTATCGTTTTGCACCATTTCAGCAAAAATTGATTTTTTGCCTATAATCACTAACATTTTTTTAGCCCTCGTAACCGCAGTATATAAAAGATTGCGATACCTAAGTTTTTTTGGGGTGTCAAAAAGCGGAAGAACAACACAATCAAACTCACTGCCCTGACTTTTGTGCACAGTAACGGCGTATGCCAGTTCCAATTGCTTGATATCATCGGCAAAATATTCTACCGTTTTATCATCGTATTTAACCTTTAGAAAGCCGTTTCGTTTATCGATTTTTTCAATAAAACCTATATCTCCGTTAAAAACGCCTGTCCCGCTTTCGCCGTTTTTACAATACCAAACCAAATCGTAATTATTTTCGGTTTGCATAACCTTATCGCCAACCCTAAAAGAGTTGCCCATATAATTCATTTGCTCAAAATCGTGTTTAATTGGATTTAAGGTGTTCTGTAATATTTTATTGAGATACTCACAACCGCAATCAAGTTTTCTTGAGGGTGTTAAAATTTGTATATCGGTTTTTGGGTTGAAACCGTAGGTTTCGGGGAGTCTCTCTAAAACCAAATCAATAATTGTAGAATTAGTTTCATCAGCAGTTTCGGTGGTGAGCATAAATGTATCAGATGATGAAGAGTTGCTAAAATTCACCGAATTTCCGTTTATTATAGCGTGAGCAGTTGTGATAATATTACTCTCATCCGATTGCCTAAACACCCTATCAAGACGAACTGTGGGGATAATTTTAGATTCTATAAGGTCGTTTAGAACATTACCGGCGCCAACACTTGGTAATTGGTCGGAATCCCCTACTAAAACTATACGACACTCAAGTTTAAGCGCCCTTAAAAGCCCTTCAAACAAAAGAGAGTCCACCATTGACATTTCATCAACAATAATAACATCGCAATCTAATTTATTACGCTCATTTCTTGCAAAGCAAGCTCTGCCCTTTTTATCCCACTCTACTTCTAATAATCGATGAATTGTTTTGGCCTCGCTTCCGGTAAGCTCGGTCATACGTTTTGCAGCTCTTCCCGTAGGTGCCGCCAAAACCATCGAGAGTTCTCTTTGGGCAAAAATCTTAATGATAGCATTTAGTGTGGTAGTTTTACCTGTACCCGGACCACCTGTTAATATCAACAAGCCGTTATCAACTGTTGCCTTTATTGCTAAAAACTGTTTATCGTCAAATTCAATTCCTAAACGGCTCTCGCATAATTCAACCTCTAATGGAGAAAGGGGTGTTATTTTTGGAATAAAATCTTTTACGGCCAACAACCTGCCCGCAATATAATTTTCCGCCTTATAATACTCCGGCAAATATATGTAATCAATAGAATTGGTTGTATCATACGATAACTTAAAAGATTCCTTAAGGGCAGTAAGTGTACCAGCAACCAAATCATAATCACACTCAAGCAGTGCTGTTGCAACACTTAATAATTTATCCTCCGGCAAACAGGTATGACCATTCCACAAATTACGCTTCAAAACATACATAATACCCGCTTCAATTCTCGCTTCAAAAGAACTATCTATTCCAAAGGTATTTGCAATTTCTTCAACTGCCTCAAAAGAAAAACCAATTTCATCATCGCATAAAATATAAGGGTTTTTCCTTATAAGTTCAGTAGCACTATTCCCATATTTTTTATATATTTTGAGAGTTAAATCAGCAGATACGGAAAATTGTGATAAAAACATCATAAGTTCACGCATTCCCTGTTGTTTAGCATATTCCTCAGCAATAGACATCGCTTTAGATAGAGATATACCCTTGATTTCAGCAAGGCGTTCGGGAGAATTTTCAATTATATCAAGGCTTTTTTCGCCAAATCTATCAACAATATTTTTGGCAGTTGCTTGTCCTATCCCCTTAATTGAGCCGCTTGAAAGATACTTAAACAATGATGCTGTATCGGTCTTTATAATTTTCTCAAAAGTAACAACCGATAATTGTTCACCATAAACTGAATGAACCTTAATATTTCCACTCAATTTTACTGTGTCACCCTCGTTTATAAAAGGCATTGTGCCGACGGCGGTAATGCTTTCGCCGTCAGCATCAAGAATCAAAACTGTATATCCATTTGATTCGTTGCGGTAGGTTATTTTTTGAACATTACCCTCAACATTCATCTTGCCTTTTAATAACTCTGACATAATTTTCTCCAATGCCCTTTATATCATCCACAAAAACAATTTTTGTATTTTTATAACGTTCAACACACTCTTTTTTTACCTTTTCATCAAGTGCATCGGTTATCGCAAAAACATTGTTAGCGTATTTCTCGCCTTGCCAATTTAGTTCGTTAAAAAGATGCGCCAGTTGTTCAATCGCACATTCGTTATTTAGAAATATAACAATACATTTTTCTGCCGAATGTAACGGCCTTAAAACCAATGATGTTAAAATATGTACCGTTTCGCTAACGCCCACAAGCGCAAAAATAAAAACAACTATAAAAATAAATGTTTCTACCATAAAACCACCTCTTACAAACATTTTATGCAAAAGGGATTTATGTGTGAATTTCAAAAAAGGATTTCGAAAATATCGAAATCCTTTTTATGCTATTGCACCTTAATTGAGGCTTGATAGGTACCAATTTGCCAAACCGAATTGTTTGCGGGACAAGTGATTGCAACATTCACAGTAAAATCTCCCATTGTTTTTCCGGTAAGGTCAATCACTGCAACCAAATCGTTGGCCGAAATACTGTTTATAACCCTTTTAGGTCCGCAAACTTTGACATTTTTAATCGAGCCGTTAAGGGAAACCTTATAACCCGTTTGATTATTAACAACGACATATTCTGAAACAGTAAAGGTTTTTTCCGCAAAGCTCTTGGTATCAATTTGGATTGTTACCGCTTGAACATTATCTAATAGCTTAATTCCATCGGGCAAAAGAGGAGCCAACTCAAAACTGTTATTTGAGGTTGAAATCTCGTTGAAATCAAGCGGAGAAAGTTCAATACCCGAAATAGCATCAACGGTTGCTGCCGGGCCGATAATCGTAACCTCTGTGTTTGAAAGTGAGTATTTTAAGAAGTTTTGATACTCAGCAGGGGCGTTTTTGAAGATGGGTAAAATCGGCACAACCTTGGTTTTGGAAACGGGTACAGAAACACTAACTTTTGTTTTACTTATTGTAAAATTAGAATTATCAAGTTTATTTCCATCTTTATCAAAAAGCAAAATATCGGCTTGATATGTGGTGGTTTCCGAAAGAACTGCATTTACCTCGGCATATGCCTTAACTGTTGCAAGTTTTTCCATATATGAGCGAGCGCCCTTTACAGTAACAGTAATCTCATCGGCATTACTGATAATCGGTGTTTCGGCAACAAGGCCTTGAACTGCGCTTACGCCTACCACCTCAGGTTGAACAGTAAATTCCTTTGTATCAATATAGTCAAAATTAAGTTTAAGTACTGCGGGAGTAATTGAAGACACTGAATATTCCGAAGCAAAAGAACTCTTTGTAGCATAAAGAAGAAGTTCATATTCACCGGGTTCGGTAACGCCCGCCAACGAGGGTGAAACCATAATGTCTTCAGCAGTAAGCGAGCCTACAACATATGCAGGTCCCATAACCTTTACCGAAACCAATTTTTGAAAATTAGAATCAACAACATCAAGACCGCGGTCCCCCGCTGTTGTGCCTTGCGTATTAATTGTAACAGGTACGTTTACTATTGTACGCTCGATAGTTGGTGTTTGGTTTATAGAAATAACCATCCAAAACACAAAGGCGACCACTAATGAAAATATCACTGAAAACCTTTTGTTTTGAAAGAGTTTCCCAATCGAAAAGTTAAATTTTAATTTCATATCATTACCTCAAACTAATTTTCCTTAGTTTTTTCTTTTATGAATTTTTTGAAAAAATCTTTCAAGAAACTCTTTTCTTCTTCATCTGCTGTAAGCAAATAACCATTAAGTTCCTCTTTGAGAGTAATCATACTGAAATCTCTGATAAGTTTACCGTCAGCCGCAAGAGATATTGTACCTGTTTCTTCGGAAACCACAACAACTAATGCATCGGTTCCCTCGGTCATACCGATTGCCGCCCTATGCCTTGTGCCTAACTGTGAGTTGATTTCATTATTAGCCGTCAATGGCAAAATACATCCCGCTGCTAAAAGCCTGTCCCCCTTAATAACCACAGCGCCATCGTGTAGCGGGGACTTCGGGAAAAATACATTTTGAATAACCTCTGTAGAAATATTGGCATCAATATAGGTGCCGGTTTTAACAATTTCGGTTAAAGGAGTATTTCGTTCAAAAACGATAAGTGCCCCCGTTTTTGAATCACTCATTGCGCTTACTGCCTTACATACATTGTTTATCGCAAGAACAGTTCCCTCTCCAACACCAAGACCGGCATTTCGGTTAAGCTGAGTAAACTTACTACGGCCAATGCTTTCAAGCAATCGGCGAAGCTCGGGTTGGAAAATAATTACCGCAACAATAATAATCGAATCGGCAACACGCATTAACAACCATTTTAAGGTGAGCAAATTAAACCAATTGGCAATAAGAAAAATTAATAAAAAGAAAAATAAACCTTTTACAAGTTGGCCTGCTCTATTTTGTCTAAAAAATTTTGTGCACTGATATATGATGAAAGAAATTGCAAGGATATCGATAACATCAAAAATGCGGATACTTAACAAAGCATACACAATTTGACTCCACAAAGTGCTTAACGCTTCCATCTACTCACTCTCTTTCAATAACATTATTTATTATATAATAACATACTTTTGAGTGAGTATCAACTTAAATTGTAATATTTTTTAACAGTTTTATTAAAAAATTTATCTCATAAAAGGTATTGGCTTCTCCTATGCTTATTCTTACCATACCCTGTTCCTCAGTTTTATGCTTTTTATGCGGACCAACCGCACAATGCAGCCCCGACCTTACTGCTACACCGTTCTTATTCAAATACTCGGACACCTGTGCACTTTGGCAGCCATTGACATTAAAGGATAGCACCGCCACACTCTCTAAAAAAACAGGTGGTGGCGAATAAATTTGTATATTTTTATTCTTTGAAAGTTGAAAATAAAGATGCTTTAACAAATTAAATTCATATCGGTAAATATTCATAACACCTTTTTTGGCAATATAATCAATTCCTGCACCAATTCCTAATATTCCGGGAACATTCACTGTTCCGCTTTCAAAACGCTCGGGCATATCCGATGGCTGATTTAATTCGAGTGAAGCAGTTCCTGTTCCGCCTTCAATGATTGTATTTTCAATTGGCCTTCTCGCAATCAATATTCCCGTTCCCATTGGTGCCAAGAGACCTTTATGGGCCGCAACGCAAAGAAAATCAACATTCATATTCTTCATATCAATCGGCAAAGTACCTGCCGTTTGTGCCGCATCAACGCAGAATAAAATATTCCTTTCTCGTGCTAACTCCCCTATTTCTTTTATTGGAAACACAACCCCTAAAACATTTGAGGCGTGTGTGCAAACTATCAATTTTGTGTTCTCTTTTATTGCATTTTTGAATGATGCTATTTGATTTTCCTTGTCATAAGGAACAACCGTATAGGTGATTTTACCCTCTCTTCTAAGCTTCTCTAACGGGCGCATTACGGCATTGTGTTCAAACTCGCTTACGAGAACGTGGTCACCTTGCTTAAGTACACCCTTGATAACGCAGTTTAATGCAAATGTGCAGCTTGAAGTAAAAACCACATTTTCTTCAGAATCAGCATTAAAAAATTTCATCACTTTTTGACGCACTCTAAATACTGCTTCGGCCGCTTCCATAGAGGCTTTATGACCGCTTCGCCCAGGATTTGCCGAATATTTATTAAGGCCTGCCAACACTGCACTAATTACATTCGGCGGCTTTTTTGAACTTGTTGCTGCGTTATCAAGGTAAATCATTAAAATCGGCTCCGTAACAAAATAATCAGATGTTTTTTACATCTAAAATTTTTATTGAATTTTGCTTTAATACATCTAATATTTTTTGCCTGTTACCAATTGCAATTATCCTATAACCGCAACCGATTTTTTCAGGCCCCACGGCTCTTTCAACATAAGCTTTAATTCCTAATTTTTTTAACAAATCTCTTCCTTTGATTGCATAGGTTACGGTGCCGGTGGAAATTGCAATCTTTTCCATTTATATCACCGTTTCAGAATTGTGACTAGTCCTAATCACAATACATATTATGTAAAAAAGATAAAAAAGTGTGAGACACAAAATGCCTCACAACTCAATAATTTTTTCTTTATATAAATTAACACATACAACAACCGTTATTTCTAAAAAAATCATTCCTATAAAGCCAAAAAACTTTAACCCGAAAAATATTATCAACAGGTTCAAAATAGGCGGTATCCCAATTTGATTACCCACTATTTTGGGCTCTAAAAAGTTGCGTAAAAAAACAATTATAAAGTAAAGTATCATAAGACCTATTCCGGTAAAATATGATGCGTTAAAAAACAGTACAACGGCCCACGGCAAGAGTACAACACCTGTGCCAAGAACAGGCAATAAATCTATCACCGCAACAATAGCCGCAACCACTATCGGATTTTTAATTCCAAGAACAAAAAAGCCTATTAGCAATTCACCGAAGGTTATGCTTGTTAGAATTATATACCCTTTGATAATTTTATATAAATTTTTTGTTACAATGCGTTTGGTTGCACCAACTACCCTTATAGTTTTTGGCGAAAAAAGCCCGACTGCAAACTTAACCAATTTATCATAATCAATCGCAAAATAGCAGGTGGAAACCACAGTAATTACAAGGGTAAAGACAAACTTTGGAAGAGTTTTTGCAACACCGCCAATCATTCCCGTTGCCGTTTTCCCGAAATTATCAAAAAACTGATTAACAAAGATTGTGGTATCTATTGATAGCGAAAATTTATCAATTACCCGCTCGGTTATATCAACAAAATATGAAGCTGTAGATTTTAACAATTCAACTATTCTTTGCGAATTTTTATATATCATCAGACATAACAAAAAAAGTACACCGATTAAGGCAACGAATAGCAAAAGCACCAAAAGTCCCGCAACGCGTTTTTTGTTATTTTTAGAGATTTTGGCGGCGGGTTTTTGAACTAAAACGGCCAAAAAGACCCCTATTAGAAAAGGCATAATGTAAATGAGAAGGTATTTGTAAGATAAGAAAAACATTACCCCTATTATAGAAAAAAACAACACATTTATAAGAAAATCTTTTTTCTTCTTAATATTTTCGTTCACTTTAACACCCCCATAATATATATTTACCCTAAATTTCTTTGTTAATTACTGAACGAAAGATTGAAATGTAGAAATAAATGTGTTATTATATATTAAATCAAATTTTGGGATGGTGTAAAAATGATTGATGTTGCAATTATGGGCCACGGTGTTGTTGGCTCTGGCGTTGCCGAAATTCTTCTTTCACATTTCGACTCAATCGCTCAAAAAGCAAAAAATGAGATAAACATAAAATATATTCTTGACCTTCGGGATTTCAACGGCTTATCATACTCTGATAAGTTTATAAAAGATTTTTCAATTATTTCTAACGACCAAAGCGTTAAAATCGTTGCCGAAGCGATGGGCGGTCTTCACCCCGCTTACGAATTTGTAAAGGAATGCTTGCTTAAGGGCAAAAGCGTTGTTACCTCGAACAAAGAGCTTGTGGCCGCAAAGGGTGATGAGCTTTTACAAATTGCAAATGAAAAAAACGTTAATTTCTTGTTTGAAGCAAGCGTAGGCGGTGGTATCCCCGTATTGCGTCCTATGGCTCAGTGTCTTGCCGCAAACGAAATTACCGAAATTTATGGCATATTAAACGGCACCACTAACTTTATTCTGACAAAAATGGTTAACGAAAATATGCCTTTTGAAACTGCGCTTAAACTCGCTCAAGATTTAGGATATGCCGAGAAAAATCCCGATGCCGATATTTTAGGCCACGATGCCTGCCGTAAGATTTGTATTCTTGCCGCATTAGGCTTTGGTAAGCACGTTTATCCCGAGCAGGTGTCTACCGAGGGCATCACCAAAATATCGCTTGATGATGTGAATTATGCAGATATTTTGGGTTGCGTAATAAAGCTTATCGGTCACGCGAAAAAACTGAAAAACGGTAGAATAAGTGCCGCAGTTTACCCTGCTTTAGTTCCCCATTCAAATATGCTTTCAGGTGTAACTGATGTATTTAACGCTATAACCGTAATAGGCGACGCTTTGGGCGAAGCTTTATTTTACGGTAAGGGTGCCGGCAAATTGCCGACCGCCAGCGCCGTTGTTGCCGATATTATTGATTGTGCCAAGCACCTTTCGGCCCGCAAATATCTTTCTTGGGACAAAGGATATGATGGTTATGTTATACCCCTGTGCGACACCGAAACAAAACTTTATGTGCATTTGTATGAGGTTACCTCAGCTATAAAAGAAAATGTATTTAATCTGTTTGGGAAAGATATTAAATACTATTACAATGAAATTTCAAACGAGTTTGTATTTATAACAAATGAAGGTATTGAAGCCGATTTGCGTGAAAACCTTAATAAACTCGAAAACTGCAAAATAAAATCAGTGCTTCACGCTATTAGTTAAGCTCCGCACCATAATCAAAAATTTCGCTTGCTATTTCTCCCCCGTCGGCTTCAATAACATTTGTGAATGCATCGGGCACAACGCCTACAAGTACAGTTTGGGCGGCAATTACATCGGTATTTGTTTCGAAGCCCTTGGTATTCCATGGTAAAACTAAATTGCCTTTTATCTTTACCTTTATTACCACCTGATGCAACACCTGATTTATTCCCGCGGAATAAAAATTGCTTTCAAAGTCTGTAAAAACGCTTGAAGTGATTTTCATTCTAAACTTGATTTTAGGACCAAAGCCTAATAAATATTCATTACCCGTCAGCGTGCCAATCGGCACGCTGATATTATATTCTTCATATTTGCCTATTTCTTTTGATATTTGCGAGGAAATTCTACTTTTCATCTGATTTATTTTAACGGCATCAATCTCTAATGCCGAAATATTATTTTCACTGTTTTTGCTAAGTTTCACTATATCATTATATGTAACGCCCTGACGAGCCATTTCTTTCTCAATTTCATCATTGGCAATATTAAAAACAATACTGGTTGCCTGACTTTCGGCATAATTTATTATCACTTCTCTTATATTAAGAAAACAAAAGCAAAATAAAATCATTAAAAGTAAAAATAGCAATATTAAAATTGTAATTTTGAACTTGTTTTTCCGCTTTTTAGACAAAAAAACACCTACTTTCCGTAATACATAATACGAAAAATAGGTGTTTTTTGTTAATTATAATTATTTGTTTTCTATATGATGCTCGGCAAAGAACTGAATAAGTTGTGCCGCATTTTTGTATCCAATTCTACTATCGATGCACAAGTCGTAAGAAGTGGCATCTCCCCACTTCAAATCGGAAAAATAGTTGTAATAAGTAGAACGCTTACGGTCTGCCTTGCGGATTTCATCAGCCGCAACATTTTTCTTGCAATTTTTATATTCGCAAACTCTTTTTATTCTACGCTCTATATCCGTATGAATAAATACCGACAAAACATTATCGAAATCTTTGAGAATGCTATTGGCACAACGACCCACAAAAATACAAGATTCGTTTTCGGCAATTTCTCTTATAATATCAGCTTGAGCTGCGAATACTTTATCAACAAGCGGAATAGTCGGCGAACCTGAAAAGGTGTTTTCAAAAGAGTATGCACCAAGAGACAATGAATATAAAAAACTGTTTGTAGGTTTCTCATCATATGCCTTAAGAATCTCATCACTTATGCCACTGTTTTTGGCAGCTAAATCGATAATTTCCTTATCATACATTTTAATTCCCATAAGTTTTGATAACTCTCTGGCAATTTCTCTGCCGCCGCTGGCATATTCACGACCTATAGTAATAATCAAATTGTCTTTCATAACTCATCACCCTAAATAAATTATATTATAATATATAACATTTTTCAATAAAAATATTGACTTATTGCAATTTTTTTAGTAAAATATTTTTGTTCATAAATTTAATATGTTAATATGCGGGTGTGGCGGAATTGGCAGACGCACTAGCCTTAGGAGCTAGCGCTCACGCGTGCAGGTTCAAGTCCTGTCACCCGCACCAAATTCCAAATCTGACCTTGAGGTCGGGTTTGGAATTTTTGTTTTTGGGGACTTGAAACTTCACGCTTAACTAAACTCTCCCTTAAGGATTTGAAATAATTACTAATAACAAAAAAGCACGGTTTTACCGTGCTTTTTTCATTATTGCTTCAACCAATTCTTCTGCGGTATCTACCACTGCGCCGGCATTTGCCTCTTCTAGCTCTTTTCTATCTCTAAAGCCCCAAGTAACGCCTATTGGGAAAACACCCGCATTATTACCAAGTTCCATATCTACCGAGGTGTCACCAATAAAGGCAACCTCGCTTAAATCGTAGCCATATTTATTTATCATAAACAAAAGCGAAGCGGGGTCAGGTTTTATCGGGAACTCGGGTTTTTGACCCATAACCTCAACAAACATATCCTCGCTGAAAAGTTTATCGGCAACCTCCATCGCTTG
Organism: Acutalibacteraceae bacterium; assembly: GCA_045601525.1. Taxonomy (GTDB): domain Bacteria; phylum Bacillota; class Clostridia; order Oscillospirales; family Acutalibacteraceae; genus SIG565. Next base: position 2,191 of record JAZRZR010000056.1, on the reverse strand, counting down.
AGGATGTGGTTTATTTGAAATTATTGCGCATTTAATTCCGTTAGCATTAAGCTTTTTTATTGCCTCTTCTACTCCATCATAAATAACAGTATTAGTGCAACAATTATTAAGATAATCATTTTTATAAAGAGAAATCAGTTTTTGCACTGTCGGCTCATCGGCATCCGGTATCGCACGGCGGCAAAGTATTTCCATACCATTACCAACCAAATAGCAATATTCCTTTTCAGTATAGGTTTTATAGCCCATTTTTTCGAGTGAGCGGTTCATAGCGGCTGATATATCCCCTATTGAGTTAACTACTGTACCGTCCATATCAAAAACACAAAATTTATACATTATATCACTCCCAAAACATAGTTAATATTTTAACACCGATAAATATCTTTGTCAAACAAAAAAGACACTTTCAAAGAAAAAGTGTCTTTTATCGTGCAAGCGGATGATACTTTGTATATGCTTGTGCATATTTACTTTTCATTAACTGTGCATAAATTTGAGTTGAAGATATATCGGCGTGACCGAGCATTTCTTGAATATCGGTAAGTTCAGCACCGTTTTCTAATAGGTGTGCGGCAAATGAATGGCGCAAAGTATGAGGAGTAATATCCTTCTTAATTTTGGCTGCTGCCGCATATTGCTTAACAATTTTCCAAAAACCTTGACGGGTCATTTTTTGGCCGTTCATATTTGTAAAGAGCCTGTCCTCTTCATCACTTAATACAATTATATGGCGAACATTTTGAATATAGGTTTTAATTGCCTTAACTGCCTGAGGATAGATTGGTATAATACGCTCGCTATTTCCTGAGTGCATATGTAAAATACCGATTTGAAGATTTATATCACTTAATTTTAATTCTATTAACTCGCTTACCTTAATACCCGTAGCATACAGCAATTCAAGCATTGCTTTATCCCTAAAGGACTTACAATCACTACCACTCGGTTGGTTTAACAAGGTGATAACCTCTTTATTAGTGAGCACCTCGGGCAATTTGCGAACACAATGACGCTTTTTAAGGTTTGCCATCGGGTTTTCTGTTACTATATTCTTAGAAATCAAATATCCAAAATAGCATCTAAGGGACGCCAAGGCACGAGATACGCTTGCCTCGCTTTGTCCTATAAAATTCAAATACTCCTCGTACTTGTTAATAACACCCTCATTTACCGAAGAAAGCGATGAAATGTGGTTTTGATTACAATATGATATAAATTTTCCAATATCACGCATATATGATTCAATTGTACTTTTAGAAGCATTTTTAACATCAATTAAAAATGCCTGAAAATCATTAATGTAATCAACCATATTCAACATCCTATAAATTAAATAATTTTAAGAAAGACAACGATAACACAGCATCAACAATGGCCGCACATACTAACAAAAGCAGTATTAAGCAAAACCTTTTACAGTAATAACGAAAATCGTTGTATAAATTAGCCGCCTGACCTTTCGGCAATGAGAGTTTTATAAGCCGCACCGAAAAGCCTATTGCTTCACGAGCAGACAAAACATAGCAGAATAAAGTGAAAATTACACAGGGTATCACAAGCAAAGCGTTAAAAGCAATTCCCTGCAAAAGATGTGTTTTATAAAGATATGCCGCCATAACACCATAACGAAAACCGCAATATCCAACGGCAAACGGCACAACCGCCACACCGGCAATAGAAGTACCGAGCAAAAAAATTATAAGCGCCAATGGAATATAGGAAAATAATGATTTCAAAAAAATCGAAAAAAAGCCACCCGAAATTCGAGCTGCACAATATTTATCAAAATCATTAGCGGCAATAGCCTCCAAGGAAGAAAGCCCTTTAAGGCAAAAAACACCCAGCAAAATGCCTACAAGGTAACATAATGCAAGCAAAATCAAAATATTGTTCTTTTTTATCGTATAAAACAATCTACGATTATTAAGTGATAAAATTGCTGATTTTCTCATAAAAACGCCTCCATACACCGAATAATATGCTGTGTATGGACAAGATATTACAAAACACAATATTTAGGTATCAAACCAAAAAGCGTTCAACATCTTGCGTTTTTTAACACATTATGTAACCCATTTGATAAATTATAAACATAAAAAAAGCACCATATAAGCGCAAAGAAAGGCCGTTCGAACGGCTTGTATATATAGTTATACACTATTATGAAATTCATGTCAAATAAAAATTT
>JAZRZR010000055.1:0-9915 GCA_045601525.1 Acutalibacteraceae bacterium | reverse complement strand
ATGCAACCAATATTATTAATACACCTTAGATTACGGTAATTACAGGAATTGATTATGACCATCAGGCTTTTTTAGGGGATACCATTGAGCAAATCGCTTTTGAGAAAGCAGGAATTATTAAGAAAAACGCCCCTTGCCTTTGGTGTGGCGAGAATAAAATTGCCGAAAAGGTAATTAAAGATGTTTGCCTAAAGCAAAGTTCTAAACTATTTTTCCCCGATGAGCCTACTATTAAAACAGCCGATTTAAGCGGCACAAAATTTGATTTGGCTTCTAACACCGATTTAGAAACCCAACTTTTAGGTCTTTATCAGGTTAAAAATGCAGCCAACGCCGTAAAGGCGGCCGAGTTAATCAACAGTTTAGGCTTTAATATCCCCAAACTTGCAATAAAGCGTGGCTTAAAGGAAGCAAAATGGTCTGCCCGTTTTGAAAAGCTTTGCGATAGCCCCACAGTAATTTTTGATGGTGGCCATAACCCACAGGGTGTTTTGGCGGCAACTAATAGTTTTAAACATTATTTTGGCGACAAAAAAGCTATTGTAATAAGCGGTGTGATGGCCGACAAGGACTATTCATTTATTGTTGAAAAAATTGGTGAAATAGCCGACCGAGTTTTTTGCATTACCGCGCCCAACCCACGTGCATTAAGCAAAGAGGCTTATGCTAAAGAATTTGAAAAAATAGGTATAACCGCCACCGCCTCAACGGTTAAGCAAGCCTTAGATGATGCCTTCTCTCTTTCAATTAAAAATGATTTACCTATCATTTGTTTAGGCTCGCTTTATATGTACAGCGAAATTTATGATTTGATAAAATAAAAATACTTTTCTCCACAACGAGTTGAAAACCCCGATATGCGTTAGCATTATCGGGTTTTTTTAACCATTTTTTTGTTTTTGCATATTATAGTAACGACAATAAAACGTCAAAAACTATAAATCGGAGGCTACTTTATGGCAGATATTAACCAAAACGGTTTTCGTGAAGCCTGTTGCATAGACGCAGGCCGAGTTTACGACTCTTGCTGTGACCGTGACTGTGTTGAAGACTTAAGATGTTATTTTACTGCGGAAGGCCAAAGCTATATTGAGCAGGCTATAAGCGTTAAAATGCGTAGCGCAGAAGTACTTAATGTATATATTGATGTTGAACCCGTAAGCTTTAATCGCGGCTTTTATTCTTGCGATTTGACCTTCCTCTTTTTGATTGAGTTTGATGTATTTTTAGCACCCCACTCCTGCCCTGTTCAAGTTAAAGGTGTTACCAGTTTTAACAAGCGTGTAATTCTCTACGGCAGTGACGGAAATGTTAAAATCTTCTCTAATCAGGTAAGTAACGACGACTGTGATTTCTATAGCGAATATTCTACAAATATGCCCAAGTGTGTAGTTCAAGCCGTTGACCCCGTTCCGCTTAGTAGCAGAATCGGTCAAGTACACGACTGTTGCGAATGCTTAGGCGTAGCTCACGGAAATATTTGCAAGGTGCTTGGCGGCGAGCTTTGCGGTTGCACACAAAGCGGAACTCCTACAGTATATGTAACACTTGGTATTTTCAGCGTTGTTCAGCTTATCAGAAATGTTCAAATGCTTATACCAGTATATGATTTCTGCATTCCCGAGAAGCAATGCTGTGACGGCGGTTGCGAACAACCCTGCGATATTTTCAACCGTATCAAATTCCCAACCGACGACTTTTTCCCACCCAGCGGCAACTGTGGTTGCGAGGGGAACGACAAGAAATAAAAAACACCCATAAGGGTGTTTACATATAGTTTTCACCTGCAAAAATTGCCGCGCCGACAAAGCCAATTACTATAAGGCTTATACACAAAGCCGTTATAAGCATAGCCCTTAAAAATTTCTTTATTGGTTTTTCTGTGTTTACTGTTTTCACGTTTTCCACATCGGCACTTCCCTTTTTAGATATTATTTGCAGTTGATTTATAAATATTACTGCGGAGAGTTTTTTATGTCCCGAGCATTTATTAAAGACCCAAAAAACACCGAAGCAGAACTTAAAAAAATAATAATATTAGAGTTCAAAAACAGCGAAAGTTTAATGCTATTTATCGAAAATTTATATAAAAACAAAATCACCCGTAGTATCACGGGTGATTTGTATAAATACTATAATATATATAGACTAATATTATTTATAAAAAAGGGGCAAATTGAGGCTGTGTCACGTTTTTGTGGACTTTGCGACAACATTTATTATGATGCCTTAAGCCTTGCAAAAACGCAGGAATACGCCCAAATTATCCAAATGGGAAATATCATTAAAGCCTTTGGCGGCGCATTGGTTAAATTCGCCTCGATTAAAGACTCTTGATTTCGGCCACACGGCCCTTCATATCCTCGGCTGAGAATATATAATTACCGGCAACCAAAACGGTAGCGCCTGCCTTTATGGCTCGCGGTGCCGTTTCTTTGTTTATGCCGCCATCAACCTCTAATTCAATATCTAAGCCCTGTCTTTTTATTTCATTGCTTAATTTTTCAAGCTTTGCAATAGCACTGTCCAAAAACTTTTGTCCGCCAAAGCCAGGCTCTACCGACATAACAAGAACCATATCGCAAAGGGGTAATAGGTTATAGATATCTTCAGGCTCGGTACAGGGTTTAATTGTAAGACAAGATTTACAACCGAGTTCTCTGATTTTTTTAAGTGTTTGGGCAGAATCGGAGCCTGCCTCATAGTGAAAGCCCAAATAATCCGAAACCTCGGCAAACTGCTCGATATATCTATGCGGTTTATCAATCATCAAATGTACATCCAGTGGAATGTGCGAGTGCTTTTTTATCGACTTAATTACAGGCACTCCAAATGAAATATTCGGCACAAAAATACCGTCCATAACATCTAGATGGAGCATATCTACCCCCGCAGCCTCAAGTTTTTTAATATCCTCTTTAAGTTCTAAAAAATCTGCCGTTAAAACCGACGGTGCAATTTTTATCATAATTCCCCTCACCCTTCAAGCGCAAGTTCAATTTGCGCTTTAATTTTTTCAATGCCATCGCCCTTTAATGCCGAGGTGGGTATAATCTCTATACCGCTTGCGAGTTCGCCAAGTTCCTCTTTAACACTAATTAACCGATTGTTAAATTCGGTTTTATTAAGCTTATCAGCCTTAGTTAAAACAATAACATAAGGTATTTGCATTTCATACATAAAGGAAAGCATTGAAATGTCAAACTCGCTCACCTTATGGCGCATATCAATAAGTTGAAAAACACAGGCAATATTTCTACCTGATTTGAAATATCCCTCCATAAGCTCGGCCCAACGCTCACGCTCACTAAAATCCACCTTAGCATAGCCATAACCCGGCAAATCGACGAGGCGTGCAACATCAGACTTATAAAAATTAACTGTTACCGTTTTGCCCGGTTTGGTACTAACACGAGCAAGGTTTTTACGGTTAAGCACCTTATTTATCAGCGAAGATTTACCCACATTTGAGCGGCCCGAAAAACAAATTTCGGGCAAGGTAGATTCTACCAACTGCTCAAAGGTACCAAAAGCCGCTTCAAAATTAATAGTATTATAATTCATACAACACCTCTACTGGCTTATTGCCCTATTATCCGCCGATTTGTGTGTAATTTCAGGATAAAGGCTCTTAGAGTTTTCACCCATAACTATTGCTGCCTTTATAATATCGTCAACTTTCGAGACAGGCACAAAGGTTATTGCGGTTTTAACCACTTCATCAAGTTCGGCAATATCCCGCTCATTCTCTTTAGGAATAAAGACAGTTTTTACACCAGCTCGATATGCCGCCATTGCCTTTTCTCTAAGTCCGCCAATAGCTGTCACCCTACCTCTTATCGTAACCTCGCCCGTCATTGCAATATCACGGCGAACCGGTAGGTTTGTTAGTGCTGAAACCAAGGCGGTAGTTATAGTTACGCCTGCTGAGGGGCCATCTTTAGGAACCGCAGCATCGGTTGCGTGAATATGGATATCAAGATTTTTATAAAAATTCTCATCGATACCATATTTTTCGGCATTAGCTCGCACAAATGTTACTGCCGCCTTTGCCGATTCCTTCATAACATCACCAAGTGAACCTGTAAGTTCAAGTTTTCCGCTTCCCTTACAAACGGCAACCTCAATTTGCATTATTTCGCCGCCAACCGAAGTCCAAGCAAGACCATTTACAACGCCAATCTCATCATTTTTAAGAATTTGCTCGGGCAAATACTTTTTCTTTCCAAGCATTTCTTCAACTGTTTTTTCGGTGACGATAACCTTATCAGCGGTGTTTTCGGCAATTTTCTTTGCACTCTTGCGGCAAACTGCCGCAATACTACGCTCGAGCTTTCTTACGCCAGATTCTCTTGTATAAAAATCTATAAGGGCATATACTGCCTTATCAGTGAACTTAATTTTTGTATTATCAAGGCCGTGCTTTGCGATTTGCTTAGCAAGTAAATGTTTCTTGGCAATACTGAATTTTTCTTCCCTTGTATAGCTTGACAGTTCAATGATTTCCATACGGTCAAGCAATGGGGCAGGAATTGTATCAATATTATTGGCAGTGGTTATAAAAAGCACATCACTCAAATCATAAGGCATATCTAAATAATGGTCAACAAAACCAACATTTTGTTCGGGGTCCAAAACCTCAAGCAAAGCTGATGAGGGGTCCCCCTTATAATCGTTGCCGAGTTTATCAATTTCATCAAGCAAGATTAAAGGATTACTACTGCCCGCCGAAGAAATAGCATTTATAATTTTGCCGGGCATTGAGCCTAAATAGGTTCTTCTATGACCTCTGATTTCGGCCTCATCCTTAACACCGCCTAAAGAAACACGGGCAAATCTACGGCCTGTACACTCGGCAATTGTTTTACCGATAGAGGTTTTACCAACACCGGGAGGGCCTGCAAGACAAATTATTTGTCCCTTAATTTCGGGTGCCAACACATAAACGGATAACATTTCAAGTATGCGTTCCTTGACCTTTTGCATACCATAAAAATCTCTATCTAAAATTTTAGCCGCTTTTTTGATATTAACCGATGATGTTGTTTTGGCATTCCAAGGAAGCTTTGTACAAATATCAAGATATCCTCGCACTACGGTTGCCTCGTGTGCACCTTGAGGCATCTTCATAAGTTTGGCGACCTCGCTATTTAGTTTTTCCTTAACTGAATCAGGCGCCGAAAGCGACTTGATTTTAGCATAATATTCATCAAACTCATCTTGAGCCGAATCATCACCATAAAGTTCGGAATTGATAGCTTTTATTTGCTCACGCAAATAATATTCTCGTTGATTATCATCTATCTGATTTTTAACTTTTTCGCTAATATGGGTATCGATTTCTAAAATTTCGGACTCTTTTTTGAGAACATCAATAACAATTTTAAGGCGCTTAACAGGGTTTAATTGCTCAAGCACATACTGCTTATCATCATAAGGTGCCTGAATATTAAATGCGATATAATCAGCAAGATATCCTACATCCTCGCTCGTTTCCACTGTAAGCGGAATATCGGGCGGCATTTTAGGCAACTTGGTTGCGTAATCTACAAACTCCGACTTTGCACGGCGAAGCAAGGTTTCAACATAGACTGCACGGTTTTTGGGCTCTAAATCGGTAAGTCTTTCAATTTGGGCAGCAAAGAACTCCCCCTTGTTTTCAAAGGTGGTATGCCTTGCACGATACATACCCTCAACAACAATTCGCGCAGTATTATCTTGGGTTTTGAGGATTTGAGTAACCTTTCCTACACAACCGATTGAATATATATTTTCTTGCTCGGGCATTTCATCACGAATATCTTTTTGGGTGATAAAATACAAAGGTTTTTGATTTTCCATTGCATAACGCAATGCACTTAATGATATGGCTCTACCGACATCAAAATGCATTATCATACCCGGGAAAAGCACGAGTCCTCTCAAGGCCAACACCGGTAGTGTTTTGATATCGCTTGTTATTTTAATGGGCATTATTTTCCTCCAAAAATTTATCAACTAATTATACAACATTTGCCCTTTTAGTTCAACTGTTATAATTTGCTATTTTCTCTGAATTGAAGTTTATACAAATCAGAATACATACCGCCCTCTTTTACAAGTTCATCGTGGGTTCCCTCTTCGATAATCTTGCCATCGGCCACAACGGCAATTCTATCGGCCTTTTTTATGGTGGACAAACGGTGCGCTACCACAAGGGTTGTCCTGCCACGGCAAAGTTCATCTAATGACTGTTGAATAAGAATTTCGGTTGTATTATCAAGGGCGCTTGTGGCTTCATCAAGTATTAAGATTGGCGGGTTTTTAAGGAAAACCCTCGCAATACTAAGCCTTTGTTTTTGTCCTCCCGAAAGGCGCACGCCCCGTTCGCCTATTTGGGTATCGTAACCTTTTTCAAGGCTCATTATATAGTCGTGAATATTTGCTCTTTTAGCCGCTAATATAACCTCATCATCGGTTGCATCAAGTTTACCGTAAAGTATATTTTCCTTTATTGAGGCATTAAACAAATATATATCCTGTTGAACTATACCAATATTCCTACGAAGCGATTCCATAGTGATGGTTCTTATTTCTTTGCCATCAATAAAAATTTCACCTTTTTCTATTTGATAGAAATTCGGTATCAAATGACAAATAGTTGTTTTTCCGCCACCACTTGGTCCCACAAGGGCATAGGTTGAGCCTTTAGGAATTTCTAGGGATACATCTCTTAGAACATCCTTTTCCTCGTTATACGCATAGGTTACATTTTTGAAACTGATGCTACCATCGGCAATACCTATATCCTCGGCGCCCTCATTATCCTGCTCAGGTTTTTCATCCATAATTTCAATAAAACGCTCAAAACCTGTGATACCGTTTTGATACTGTTCTGTAAAGTTTATCAGTGTGGTAACTGGTGATAAAAATACATTTACCGATACAATAAATGCCGAATAATCGGCAAAGGTGATTTTTCCTGCATACAAGAAAAGTCCACCTGCCACCAAAACGATAACATTAAACAAATCGGTAATAAAGGTGGTAAAAGAATGGAAACGCCCCATATATTTATAGGCTCTTTTCCTGGCTTTTACGAAACCTATATTCCCCTTTTCAAATTTTACAGCCTCTTCTTTTGCATTTGTAAAGGCCTTTGTTACCCTTATACCCGAAATACTGCTCTCAAGGTTAGCGTTAATTTCAGCAACGGCTTGACGGCTTTGCTTAAAAGCATCTTTCATTTTAAGGCGCAAGGATGTTGCAATCAAAACCAAAACCGGCACACAAACGAAAATTATAAGTGTGAGATAAATGTTAATCGTAGATAGATAAATAAATGCAAGGATTATCGAAACACCCGAAATTATAATATTTTCGGGTCCGTGATGAGCAAGTTCGCTTATATCCATAAGGTCATTTGTCATACGAGACATAATTTTGCCCGTTTCGTTATCATCGTAAAATTTATAGGATAGTTTTTCCAAATGGTTAAACATATCACTTCGCATTTGCGCCTGCATTTTTACGCCCATAACATGTCCCTTATACTGTATGAAATAATGCAAAAACATACGCAAAATATAAAGACCAAGCAAAGCCATTCCCAAAAGCACTATCATTTGATAGTTTTTATTTGGAATCAACTCATTTAGCATTTTACGGGTTATAATGGGGTAAATAATACCTATAAGAGAAACCGCCATAGATGCCAACATATCTAAAGCAAAAATTTTCTTATGAGGTTTATAGTAACTTAAAAATCTTTTTAACATTTTAGGTCAACGTCCAATTTCGTGTATCAACAAGATTTACTGCAAAAAGCGAATCGTTTTCAAAGATAAAATCGATACGGCAGTTTTCAAATTTATAAGTTATAGCACTGCAACCCGACATTTCAAACGGGGTGAAATACATTTGATTGTTGGTGAGTTCTCTTTCCTCATACTCAAAGGAAGGAAATGCGTTCTTTATATCGTTTTTATTAGTTAAAACACCGGTTTCAAAGCCAAACACCTTGGTCTGTGCGATAATTGAAGAAACGCCTAAATCACGTTTACCGTTTTCATAATAGTAAACGAAATCACCGCAATCGATAAACGTGCTACGACTGCCAAAGGCTTGCTCATAAAGGGTGGAGTGGGTGTGTTCTTCAGAACTTTCGCCATTCCCCTCACCCGAATTTAATATATCATCAATTGAAGAGCCAAGGGCAAACTCGGCATCAGGAAATTTACCTTGCTTCATACACTCATTAAGATTGTATGCATCCCCTGCCGCAAGAGAAGAATTGACATCCTTATCCTTTTTCTCCTTGCAGCCTACAAAAGCAAAGCAGATAACTGCACAAAGCAAAACGGCTATAATTTTTTTCATCTGTTTTCTCCTTTACAAGAGTGCTCGTCCAACAACTGTCTTCTTTGTTGCCAAAGTTGTTCGGACAAATCTACATAATATGCGTGGGGCTTTTCGAAACGCTTTACCTCATCCCAAAGAGTTTCAATTTGAGCCGCACGGTATTTGGAAATTTCTTTAACAGAGGGACTCTCATACACCTGTTTTCCCTTTTCAAAGAGCTTTACTTGAAGCTTTTGAGCTGTAAAGTTAGTAACTGTTTTGCGCTTCCAAGTATATTCAGGATGGAAAATCTCATAGGGCTTACTGCTATCAATCTTTTCGGTATTAAGGGTGATAACATCGGCTATCGCCTTACCTGTTTCATTATCGAAAAGGCGCCACGGAATTTTCACACCTGGTATGGTAATTTTAGCGATATTTTCACTTATCTTAATTTTGGGTATTACTTTACCATCCTTTTCAACGGCCGCAAGTTTATACACGCCACCAAAAACCGCTTCGCTTGAAGCAGTTATAAGGCGTTCGCCTACGCCAAAGCTATCGGCTGCGGCACCCTGCATAAGCATATCTCTTATAAGGCGTTCATCCAACGAGTTAGAAACGACTATCTTACAATCGGGATAGCCTGCCTCATCAAGCATTTTTCTAACCTTAACCGTTAAATAAGTAATATCGCCGCTATCAATTCTAACACCTACAGGGCGACAACCCATAGGCTTTAAGACCTCATCAAAAACCTTAATGGCGTTTGGCACACCCGATTTTAATACATTGTAGGTATCAATAAGCAAGGTGCAACTTGTGGGATATTTTTCGGCATAGGTTTTGAAAGCTGTATACTCATCTTCATATAACTGCACCCAACTATGTGCCATTGTACCCGAGGCAGGAACATCGAACTCCATTGCCGATTTAACACAAGAGGTTCCGAGACAACCGCCGATTACAGCAGCTCTCGCACCATAAACTGCGGCATCATAGCCGTGGGCTCGGCGGGCGCCAAACTCCATTACCACCCTACCCTTTGCCGCACGGGTAATACGGTTTGCCTTTGTAGCAATCAAAGATTGATGGTTTATTGTAAGCAAAACCATTGTTTCAACCAAAAAGGCCTGCATGGCGGGGCCTCTAACCGTAACAATGGGCTCGTTTGGGAAAATGGGTGTACCTTCAGGTACTGCCCACACATCACACTCAAACTTAAAGTTTTTCAAATAGTTAATAAAACCATCATCAAAAAGATTGAGTGATTTGAGATAATTTATATCATCATCAGTAAAATGAAGATTGTTAAAATATTCAATTAACTGCTCAAGGCCTGCCATAATGGCATAACCACCCTCATCAGGGATACGACGGAAAAACATATCAAAATACGCTATGGTGTCCCGCATTTCACTTGTATAAATTCCGTTTGCCATTGTAAGTTCATACAGGTCCATCAGCATTGTAAGATTTCTTTGATCCTTCATCAGTTCCCTCTCCTTATTAAATTACATTTTTTCAGGGGCATCAATCTTCATAAGCGAAAGTACATTTCTTACAACCGTTGCTGTAGCACGGCAAAGGTTAAGA
>JAZRZR010000054.1:0-8650 GCA_045601525.1 Acutalibacteraceae bacterium | reverse complement strand
CGACATTTTTTAATAAGTGTAACAAAATTGAAATATTTATCTGCTTTTTTGTAATCAAATTGATATTAAACTGTAACTAAAAAGAAAGGACTTTTTGATAATTTATAGATATAATAGATATAGAGATTTGAAAGGTGGTGTAACAATGAAAAGATTTGCTGTTATTGCTTTGTTTTTAGCGGCTTGTTTATGTATGAACGGTTTTCTTGTTGCGCCAGCCAAAACCACCGCTAATGCCGAGGGTGCTTTGGATACCGAGCTTGTGTTTGAGGCAAAGCTTCAAAATCTTATAAACATAAACAATGTTTACGGAACCGATTTCACCGATAACGAAAAATTAACAAACCGTGCCGCCGCCGCACTTTCAGGTTATGCTGACGATTACGGTTTTATTCCCGAACAAACAGTGGTTTCTTTTGTTAAGGACCTTTATGATATCGACCTTGTTATTACCGATGATATAAACGCCGATATGCCAAAGAAAGACGGCTTTGTTTATCTTATACCAAAGGGCTACACAAGTTTACAGCACGAAATTTTAACAATCGAGGATATGTCCTCTTATTATAGAGTAACAAGTCGCGTTACCCTTTCCTCTCATGATGGAGAAACTGTAACGGCAACAGCAGTTACATTGATTGTTGAAAATAATACCAGTGTTTTCGGTTACAATATTCTTAATGCCGATATTCTTTATGATACAGTTTCTTACACAATCTAAAAATTAAATATTATAAAGAAAAACGACCGTGGGGGACACGGTCGTTTCCTTTTGCAACGAAAGTTGCGTTTTAGGGGTTTGAGGAGAGACCTGACGTTTTAAGTCAGGCTGCATCAGGCTTGCGGCTTCCTAATGCAATTATATTTTAACATCTAAATATTAACAAATTATTAAAGTTGTGAGTATAAATTTGAAAGTTTTTGCCGATAATATTTATCGGAGGTTTTGAAAAATGAGCAACTTTAAGGTTAAATACACTAAATTTTTTTCATCAAAAGGCTTTTACCTCGTTCTTGCAGTAGCGCTTATTGCAGTAGGCGTTGCGGGCTGGTCGGCGGTTTCAACGATAAATTCATATAAAAACCCTGAAGAGACACCGTCATATACCGAGCCCACACCCTCATATACTGAAAGTGTACCCGATACCCCTGCACAAAATGAGGTTACTGACGAGCCTTATGAGAGCACAAACCAAGAGGTTATTGAAAGTGCTCCCGCTCGCCCCGTTGCCGATGTTTTTATTGTGCCCATCTCAGGCAAAATACAAAAAAGCTACGACAACACAGTTTTACAGTATTCGGCTACTCACGGTGATATGCGCCTACATTTAGGACTTGATATTTCGGCCGAAGCAGGAAGTGAAATAGTAGCCTCGGGTAACGGCTATGTAAAAAACATTTATTTTGATGCGCTTCTTGGAAATGTTGTGGAAATCGACCACGGCAACGGAATCACTGTAAAATATTGCGGTCTTAATGAAACCTTATCGGTAAAAAAGGATAATGACATAGTTATCGGCCAAAAAATAGGTATTACCGACACCGTTCCTTCGGAATGCGGTGAAGAGCCTCACCTTCACATTGAGGTTTTCAAGGATGGCGTATCGGTTGACCCAATCAGTACACTTGCCCTCGGATAACTTAATCGTTTAGGGGCACAAAAAGGGATAAGAAGATTTTCTTCTTATCCCTTTTAACATTTTTCTACATCGTTTTCTATTGCGCTTTTAAGTTCATCTATTGAAGAAAATTTTCGCTCTTCCCTTATAAACTCTAAAAGTTCAAGTTTAACTTCTTTAGCATAAATTTGCTCACTAAAATCTAAAATATAGGTTTCGCAAAGAATATCGTTTGATAAAAATGTAGGTCTTATGCCTATATTAGTCATACCTCGGTATTTTTCACCATCAACCATAACCTCTGACTTATAAACACCGAATTTCACCTTGGCAAGATTTTTGGGGTAATACTGATTAGCCGTTGGAAAGCCTATCGTTCTTCCCCGCTCATCACCATGAACAACAGGAGCGGTGAAAGAAAAATTGCGTCCGCACATTTTTTTATAATGTTCTAAATCACCGTTTAACAAGGCGCCTCTTATGTTGGTTGAGGAAACTACCTCGCCATCAAATGTGACTGCCGATACAACCTTCACTTCAATGCCGTTTTCATCACAATACTTACTTAAAAACTCGGTGTCACCTTTTCCGCCTTTGCCAAATCTATAATTGAAGCCGCAAAGGATAAGTGCGGGGTCAAACTCGTCTTTAAGATATTCTAAAAACGCCGTTGCCTCAAGGTTTCTAAACTCTTCAAACTCAATAAAATGCACCCTATCAAAACCCATTTTAATAAGTTCGGCCTTGCGAAATTCGGGTGACATTAAAAGACCTATATCTCCGCTAAAATAACTCTTGGGCGGTTTTATAAATGTAACTGCAACGGGGGTATAATCAGACAACAAAGCGGAATTCAGCACCGCTATATGACCTTTATGAAGTCCGTCAAAAGTACCGAGTGCTATTGCAGTTTTCATTTTCACCACCCCTTTATTTTTCCTTTATCATATTAACAAGACATTTTATGGCAATATGATTTTTTTCAGTATCCACAACACCTATGCCAACAAGTTTATCTGAATATTTCACGCGAACAAGTTCGCCGTTTGTGTTAAAATCATCTTTAAGTCTTTCCAAATCAAGTTGACCGCCGTTAGAAAAGCGCACCGCCTGACGAAGAGTAACCTCAACTGACCGAAGGTTTTCTACGGCCCTTTCCTCACTGATTATATATGAAGAAATGTTTTCGCTGTTTAATTTATCAAGCGGCACAGTTTCATCAATGGAAAAGCCCGAAGTATAGGTACGACGAAGCGCCGAAAGGGTTGCACCGCAACCAAGATGCTCTCCTATATCTCTACAAAGCGCCCTTATGTATGTGCCCTTTGAGCAGGAAACATCTACCGTGATTTCTTTGCCATCAAACCCTTTTAATACTTCTATTGAGTTTATAGTTACACGCCTTGGCTCTCTTTTTACCTCTTGGCCGCTACGAGCGAGTTTATATGCCGGCACACCATCTTTTTTAAGGGCGGAATACACAGGGGGCAACTGCTCTATTTCACCTGTAAAATGCTTTAGAGCAAGTGAAATCTCCTCACCCGTTATATTAACCGCCTTTTCGGATAAAACCTCACCTGTTATATCATCGGTATCGGTTTCTATACCAAATCTAAAGGTGGCCGTATAACGCTTGTCCGCCTCAAGCAAAAAGGAAGAAAGCGTTGTTGCTCTACCGATAAAAATCGGCAAAACACCCGTGGCCATAGGGTCTAAAGTACCTGTATGGCCTACCCTTTTTTCGCCTGTTATTTTCTTTATTTTCGCAACTGCGCCAAACGAGGTAATTCCCTTGCCTTTATCAATCAGTAATAAGCCCTGCATTATAAGTTCTCCAAAGCCTTTCCTACCGCATCGGCAATTTGCTTTTTAACGCTATCCAATTCGCCCACAAGAGTGCAACCTGCCGCGCCCTTATGTCCTCCACCGCCGAGGGTTTTACAAATCTCGGAAGCATCTAACGGCTCATAGGTGCGAAGCGAAATCTTATAGGTGTTATCTTCCTCTAACGACTGCTTTATTGAAACGCCGCACAAAACACCCTCAACCGAGCGTGAAATTTCGGCAACACCCTCTAAATCACTTTGTCCGCAACCTGTTTTTCTTTGCATTTCGGCAGTTGCTGTAAGAATTAAGCAACGGTTATCGAAAAGAAAATCGGCAGTATCAAGTACCATACCCTCAAGTTCAATTCTATTTTTGCTCTTTGTGTTGAACATACGTCGGTTGATTTCGGCGGCGTCAATCCCATATTTATAAAGTTCAGCCGCTATTATATGTGATTTAGACGTTGTGTTTGTTTGTCTAAAGCAACCTGTATCGGTTGTAATACCCGTATAAAGCGCAGTAGCCATTAAGGGCGTAAGTTTTACCCTTAACTTCTTTAAGATTTCATAGATACATTCAGCCGTTGCGGCGGCCGAGGCGTCAAGATACAAATTTTGGGCAAAACGGGTGTTTGAAATGTGATGGTCGATATCAAGCATTATCTTATCGGCATAATTTTCGTAAAGTGAGCCTAAAAGCTTTGCATCGGCAATATCCACAGCGATAACCGTTTTATAGTCAATCGGATGTAGGCCTGCTTTTGCCACGAAATAATCGTATTTTGCGGGTATGGGGTCGTTACAAACAACATACGCCCTTTTACCTATGCTTATAAGACCTAATGCCAAAGCATATGCCGAACCCAAAGTGTCGCCATCGGGCGAATTGTGGGTTAAGATAAGATAATCATTGTGTTTTTTAAGATATTTGCAAACCTCGTTTAAGTTAACCTCTCTGCAAAAACTCATTTTTACATCCTCTCTAAAAAGAGTCTATGATTTTGGAAATTTGGGAACTTACCTCAATCGAATCATCGGCAATAAATGTAAGCTCGGGCACCTTGCGAAGTTTAAGGCGGCTTCCGAGCTCACGGCGTATATAACCCGCCGCGCCCTTTAATGCCTTTACCGATTCCTTGGTTTTTTCGCTTCCCTCAATAGCGCTCACATAAACACCGCAGTAGGACAAATCAGCCGAAAGATTGATTTTAACCACACTTAAAAGTTTGCTTACTCGAGGGTCCTTAACATCCCTTAAAATATCCGAAATCGCAATTTTAATATCAGAACTTATTCTGTTAATTTTATATCCGGCCATTAGTCTCTGTACTCCTCCATAATAAAGGCTTCAAAGACATCGCCAACCTTAATATCGCCGAATTTTTCAAGACCGATACCGCACTCGTAACCCTGAGCCACTTCCTTAACATCGTCCTTAAAGCGACGAAGCGAATCAATCTTATCCTCGGCAAGAACTATACCGTCGCGCACAACACGAATAAGGCAGTTACGGGCGACCTTACCGTCGGTTACATAAGCACCTGCGATAGTGCCAACACCCGAAATTTTATAGGTATCACGAACTTCAATAGTGCCCATAATAACCTCTCGGTACTTAGGTGCGAGCATACCCTTCATAGCCGACTCAATTTCCTCGATACAATCGTAAATTACGCGATACATACGCATATCTACGCCGTCCTTCTCTGCGGCAGCCTTAGCAACCGCATCGGGACGCACATTAAAGCCTACGATGATAGCGCCTGAAGTTTGAGCAAGCATTACATCAGATTCATTTACAGCACCAACTGCACCGTGAATAACCTTAACACGAACTTCCTCGTTAGAAAGTTTTTCAAGACTTTCTCTAACCGCTTCAACCGAGCCTTGAACATCAGCCTTAACGATAATATTAAGTTCTTTGAGTTCGCCCTCGCTAAGTTGGTCAAAGAGGTTATCAAGAGTAACCTTTTGTTTAGCATTAAAGAGGTCTTCCTTAATCTTTTGCTTTCTTTGCTCAACAAGTTGACGAGCAAGTCTTTCATCGGATACCGCATCAAAGGTATCGCCTGCAGCCGGTGTTTCGGCAAGACCTGTGATTTCAACAGGCACAGAGGGGCCTGCCTCTTTTACAGTAACACCGTTTTCATTAGTCATAACTCTTACACGGCCTACCGATGTACCTGCAACGATAATATCACCCTCACGGAGTGTACCGTTTTGTACAAGCAAGGTGGCGATAGGACCGCGGCCCTTATCAAGACGGGCCTCGATTACAACGCCCTTCGCCTTACGGTCGGGATTAGCCTTTAATTCCTGCATTTCGGCAACAAGCAAAATGTTTTCGAGCAAGGAATCAATACCCATCTTAGTTTTAGCCGATACGGGAACGCAAATAACATCGCCGCCCCATTCCTCAGGAACGATAGAATGCTCAGTAAGTTGCTGCTTAACAACCTCGGGATTAGCCTCGGGCTTATCCATTTTGTTAATAGCAACGATAATTTGAACATTTGCGGCTTTTGCATGGTTAATGGCCTCAACTGTTTGAGGCATAATACCATCATCGGCAGCAACAACCAAAACTGCAATATCGGTAGCCATAGCGCCGCGCTGACGCATTGAAGTAAATGCAGCGTGTCCGGGAGTGTCGAGGAAGGTAATGACATTACCATTACAGTTTACTCTGTAAGCACCGATTGCCTGTGTAATACCGCCGGCCTCAGTGTCTGTTACTGCCGAGTGGCGAATAGCATCAAGAAGAGAAGTCTTACCATGGTCAACGTGACCCATAACAACAACAACGGGGCTTCTTGGCTTTAGGCTTTCCTCGGTATCCTCAAAGTCATCCATAATTTGCTCTTCAATTGTAACAACAACCGCCTTTTGAATTTTTGCGCCCATTTCGGTAACAACAATTTCGGCAGTATCATAATCGATTACCTGATTTACGGTGGCAAGCATACCAAGCTTCATAAGTTCTTTAATAACCTCGGCGGCAGTCTTTTTAAGGGCTGCTGCAAGTTCACCAACTGTGATCTCATCGCCAACAGTAACTGTAATCGGTGTCTTTTTAATCTTTTCAAGCTGAAGTCTGCGAAGCTTGTCGGCCTCGGTTTCACGCTTGGCGTTTTGAGGACGCTTATAATCCTGTGATTTTTGCTTAATCTTTTGCTTTCTCGAATAGTTATCCTTCATCGAGTTAGCAGGAGCAATATTCTCGTACTTTTCGTTGTATTTTTCCATATCAACGTGAACAGTACGGGTATCAACGTGGCGAATTTGTGCAGGACCTCTGTTAGGTGCTGCACCTCCAACCTTTTCCTTTTTGGGCGGAGCCACAAGGATTTCAGGCTCAGAAGGTGTAATCTTTTCTGCTGGCTTCTTGAGCTCTTCTTTCTTTGGCTCAGCCTTTTTCGGCTCAGTCTTTTGAACGGTCTTCTTCGGTTCTTCCTTTTTAGGCTCGGCTTTTGGTGCCTCTTTTGCCTTTTTCTCGGCCTCAGCGGCAGCCTTTAACTGCTCTAAGATAGCCATTTGCTCGGCTAATTTTTTGTCCTTTTCAGCCTTTCTCTTTTCGGCCGCCTCTTTACGCGCCTTTTCACCTGTTTTGAAATATTCATCAAAACTTTCAACCTGATTATTCTTAGTCATTACCTCAAAGATAATATCAAGCTCAACCTCGGTAAGTGTAGCACCCGTTTTCTTAGCCTCGCCCGTGGTTTCCTGTAAAATAGCGGTAATGTCCTTTGCGGCCACACCAAAATCTTTAGCCGCGTCGCCTACCTTATATTTAACCAACATTGGCAATTCCTCCTTAATTACTTGGTAAGGGTATCGCCGATTGCTTCAGCAAAGCCCTTGTCGTTAACCGAGATAACTCCGCACTTGCGGCCGATTGCGTGGGAAAGTGTTTCCATATCACAATCAAGATTTATGCACTCGGCTTTATGTTTATTTGTATAAAAATCTATTTCCTTTAGGGTTTTTGCTGATAAATCAGCGGCGGCAAGCACAAGTTTTGCCTTTTTAGTCTTTACGGCTTCAAGCATCATATCCATACCGTAAGAGAGTTTGCCCGCCTTTGAAGCAAATCCCAAAAGGGTTAGGGTTTTATCGGTCATTTTCGGTTAAATCCTTTTTGAGTGAATTGTAAATTTCCTCACCGATTTGGGTCTCAAAGGTACGTTCAAAACGCTTTGCCTTAATTGCCTTGTTAAGACAATCAATATTATCGCAAATATAAGCGCCTCGACCGTTTGCCTTGCCCTTTTTATCGATGATAATCTCCCCCTCGGGAGTTTTCACAACACGTATAAGCTCGCCCTTTGGCTTTTGCGCCGAACAGCCAACACACATACGCATAGGAATTTTCCTTTTTTGCATAATTAGTCCTCAATATCCTCTCCGTAGAAGCCGCTTTCAGGACGGATATCAATCTTCCAACCTGTAAGGTTAGCGGCAAGGCGAGCATTTTGGCCCTTGTTACCGATTGCAAGTGACAACTGTGCATCCGGAACCTTAACTCTGCAAACCTTTGGCTCCTCGCTAATGATTTCAACCGAAACAACCTTTGCAGGAGAAAGGGCTTCACCGATAAATGTGGCGGGGTCATCACTGTATTTTACAATATCGATTTTCTCGCCAGCCAACTCCTCAACAATTGTGTTTACTCTGGCGCCGCGTTGACCGATACAAGCGCCTACGGGGTCGATTTCACTATTAGCAGTGTAAACTGCAAGCTTTGTGCGTGAACCTGCCTGACGGGAAATCGACTTAATCTCAATAGTACCCTCAAAAATTTCGGGAACCTCGGTTTCGAACAAGCGGCGCACAAGACCTGCGTGCTTTCTCGAAATTAAAATCTTGGGTCCCTTTTCGGTATCCTTAACATCTACTACATAAACCTTAACATGGTCGCCCTCGTAAAGCTCCTCACCGGGCACCTGCTCGAGCTTGGGTAAAATTGTTTCTACCTTGCCGATGGTAACGGTGGCGTTGCCTGTTCTCGGGTCAATCTGCTGAACAACGGCGGTAAGTAACTCACGGTTGTGGTTTTGGAACTCTGCCATTGTCTGTCCACGCTCTGCCTCGCGTATACCCTGACGGATAACGTGCTTAGCTGTCTGCGCTACAATTCTGCCAAACTGCTTGGTGTCGAGCTTGATGTCAACAAAGCCGTTTTCAACAGCCTTTGAATCAATTTTA
>JAZRZR010000053.1:0-9288 GCA_045601525.1 Acutalibacteraceae bacterium | reverse complement strand
TTGATTTTTGTTGTCGGGTGTGAAATCGCTATCAACGCTGTTTTCGATTTTTTCAGCAAGATTGTTGAGCAATGTTGAAATATAAATAAAAAACAGGGAAAGAATAAAAACAATTATACCGTAATTTTGCCCTAAAAAGCATATAATCATTGAGGCAATTATACCGCCTAAACAAGTGAACAAAATTATTTTGGAAATAAGACGAAGTTTCTTACATTTCATAAATTATTTTACCTTGCATTTTGATTTCAAAAATTCATATTGTTCTTTTGTTACGCCCGAATATAGCAAAGGAGCATACTGGCGAAATTCGGTTATATCCATTTCATCTGGACAGGAGGGAAGATAACCGCCGCAAATACCACTGTGGTCGCTACCACCTGAAATAATAAGGTTGTGCTTAATGGCATAAGCTTCAATTTTATCGCGGAATTCACCTTTTTGATGAGCGTGATATACCTCGATACCCTTAATTCCTGCTTCACGAATATAATCGAGAATTTCAAGATGTATAGACTCATCAAAATTAAATAACGGGTCAATAGGATGGGCAAAAATCGGAATACCGCCCGCATCAAGAATCAACTGAATGATTTCGGTAACATCTTTCCAAGGATAAAGTTGCGGAACCTTAGCGCGCTCATCACGATATACGGTATCAAAGAAACTCATATAGTCGGATTCTTTTACAAGACCCTTGTTTTGCATCGCTCTAAAAACATGGTTGTTACAAAGCCAAGTAATACTCTTGTTATATTCGAGAACTTCTTCCCAAGTAATTCCCGTAATTTGACCTTTTTCAACAGCAGCACGGAAAATAACCTCGGTTTGATGGGTTTCGGTAGCGCTTAACTGACGCAAATATTCTTTAAGAGGGGGATATTCGGGGTCAAAGCCAAAACCAACGATGTGGAAAATTTTGTGGTATTTATCAGACGGACCGGTGAATTCGGCACCAAAAATGCAATCCATTTCTTCTTTTTCACAAGCGGCTTTAAGCTCGGGATAAGCAGTAACAGTATCGTGGTCGGTTATTGCCAATGCACGATAGCCCTCATATTTTGCCATACGAACCATTTCGGTTGGGGAGAAAACACCATCAGAGTGTGTGGAGTGTAGGTGCAAATTTGCATACATTTTTTTCATAAAAAAGCCTCCTTTTTTGTAATTATACTTTAAGTTTTTTACTAAGTCAAGAAATTCAGTAAATAATAGTTAATATCATAATAGTGGCTGTTTTTATGGTAAAAAATTATCTAAAAAAAGATTGATTTATATAGATGACCATATTATAATATTTTTGTATGAATATACAAAATATGGGAGGTGTATTGTTTTGTTTGAAAAGATATTGGGTGAAATTGCTTTACAACCTGAAATAGTACCAAATTGGTTGGTGGTAGTTTTGGGCGTTGGCATTGTATTCGTTAGTCTTTTGGCTATCGTTATTATTTGTAAGTTGGTTTCATATTTTGTGAACGCTTTTCAAAAAAAGGAAGAGTTTGTTGAAGATGCGCCTGTTGCGGCGGCACCTGCCCCTGCATCTGTTGCTGTTATTGAAAACAAACAAGAAATTGTTGCTGCAGTTTGTGCGGCAATAGCTGAGGAGTTGGGAACCGATGTTTCGGCTCTCCGTATTCATTCATTTAAGAAAATTTAACTGTACGAGAGGTAAAAGTTATGAAAAAATATAATGTAAATGTAAATGGCAATTTGTATGAAATCACACTTGAGGTTGTTGATGTTGATGCAGCATCCGTTCCGGCTCCTGCACCTGTTTCAGCACCGGCTCCCGCAGCTGCTCCTACTCCTGTAACCGCTCCTGCAGCACCCGCAGGTAATGGTACTACCGTTAACGCTCCTATGCCCGGTACAATTCTTGGCGTTAAGGTGCAAAACGGTGCTTCTGTTAAGAAGGGTGATGTTCTCTTTATTTTAGAGGCTATGAAGATGGAAAACGAAATTATGGCTCCGTGTGATGGTGTTGTAAGTGGCGTAACAGTTATGAATGGTGCAAACGTTGAAACAGGCGCTACTCTTTGTGTTATTGGCTAATAGGTGATAAAATGGAATATGTAATGAATTTTGTCCAACAAACCGGTTTTTACGATATGATTGTAAACTTTATAGCCGGCGGACTTTGGAAAAATCTTGTAATGATACTTATTTCATTACTCCTGTTTTATCTTGCAATCAAAAAGGGCTTTGAGCCGTTGCTTTTGATTGGTATTGCGTTTGGTATGCTTTTAACCAACCTCCCTGGTGCCGAAATGTATCACACTGAGTTGTGGACTAGGTTTATGGCGGGTGAAATCGGATACGGTACTATCCTTCACGATGGCGGTTTGCTTGATATTCTTTATATCGGTGTTAAGTCTTGTGTTTATCCTTGCTTGATTTTCGTTGGTATCGGTGCTATGACTGATTTTGCACCCTTGATTTCTAATCCGAAATCTTTGTTGCTTGGCGCTGCTGCTCAAATCGGTATCTTTATCACATTTATTGGTTCTTTCTATTTAGGCTTCCCGCAAGAAGCAGCTGCTTCTATCGGTATTATCGGCGGCGCTGATGGTCCTACTGCTATATATACTACAAGTAAGCTTTTCCCCGACCTTTTAGGTCCTATTGCTGTTGCTGCTTATTCATATATGGCTTTGGTGCCCGTAATTCAGCCTCCGATTATGCGTTTGCTCACAACCAAGAAAGAGCGCGAAATTGTTATGAAGCCCCTTAGAACTGTTTCTAAGACCGAGAAAATTATTTTCCCGATTGCTGTTACAATCTTTGTTGCGCTTTTAGTTCCGTCTGCTACTCCGTTGGTTGGCTGCTTAATGCTTGGTAACCTTTGGAAAGAATCAGGTGTTGCTGAGAGACTTTGCAAGACTGCGCAAAACGAGCTTATGAATATTGTAACAATATTCCTTGGTATTTCGGTTGGTGCTACCGCTACTGCGAGCGCATTCCTTAACTGGTCAACAATTAAGATTATGGTTTTGGGTGTAATTGCGTTCTCGTTTGGTACTGCAAGCGGTGTTTTGCTTGCAAAATTTATGAATCTTTTCACCAAGAACAAGATGAATCCGCTCATTGGTTCGGCAGGTGTTTCGGCAGTTCCTATGGCTGCTCGTGTTTCGCAAGCTGAAGGTCAGAAGGCTAATTCTTCAAACTTCCTTCTCATGCACGCTATGGGACCCAATGTTGCAGGCGTTATCGGTTCTGCAATTGCGGCCGGCGTTTTAATTGCTTTGTTCGGTTAGGAGAATATATATGGAAAACAAAAAGTTATTTATTACAGATACTATTCTTCGTGATGCTCACCAATCACAAGCTGCTACTCGTATGCGCATTGAGGATATGATTCCTATGCTCGAGGAACTTGATAAAGTTGGCTATTGGTCGGTTGAGTGTTGGGGCGGCGCTACATTTGATGCCTGCATGCGTTTCTTGAACGAAGACCCTTGGGAGAGACTTCGCACAATCAAGAAACATATGCCTAACACAAAGCTTCAAATGCTTTTGCGTGGTCAAAACATTCTCGGATACAAGCATTATGCTGATGATGTTGTTGATGCATTTGTTAAAAAGTCTATCGAAAATGGTATCGATGTAATCCGCATTTTCGATGCCCTTAACGATACTCGTAATATGGAACAGGCGATGAAGTCCTGTAAAAAATACGGTGGTATTTGCGAGGCTGCAATCAGTTATACAACAAGCCCTGTTCATAACGAAGATTACTTTGTTGAACTTGCTTGTAAACTTGAGAAAATGGGCGCCGATGTAATTTGTATCAAGGATATGGCAAACTTACTTTTGCCTTATGATGCATTTTCGCTCGTTAAGAAGATGAAAGAAAAGCTAAGCGTTCCGATTCATCTTCACACCCACAATACAACAGGTACCGGTGATATGACCTATCTTATGGCTGCACAAGCCGGTGTTGATATTGTTGATACAGCGCTTTCACCGTTCGCTAACGGTACTGCTCAACCCTCTACTGAGGCTTTGGTAGCAACACTTCAGGGTACCGAAAGAGACACAGGTCTTGACCTTAATTTGCTCAACGATATTGCGGCTTATTTCCGTACTGTTGCTGATAAAATGAAGGCTGAAGGCACACTTGACCCCAAGGTGTTAAGTGTTGATATTAAGACTTTGCTTTACCAAGTTCCCGGTGGTATGCTTTCCAACTTGCTTTCACAATTGAAACAAGCAAATGCCGAGGATAAATACTATGAGGTTTTGGCTGAAATTCCGAATGTTAAAAAAGATTTTGGTTATCCTCCCTTGGTAACACCTACCTCACAAATCGTTGGTACACAGGCTGTGCTTAATGTAATTTCGGGTGAGCGTTATAAGATGGTTTCCAAAGAGTCTAAAGGCCTTTTGCGTGGCGAATATGGCCAAGTGCCAGGTGTGGTAAATGAAGATGTTCGCAAAAAGGCAATTGGTGATGACAAGGTTATTACTTGCCGTCCTGCCGACCTTTTGGAGCCAGAACTTGAAAAGTATAGGGAAGAAGCAGGCGAACTTGCTAAATCTGACGAAGATGTGCTTTCGTATGCACTTTTCCCACAGGTAGCCGCTAAATTCTTGGCTGAAAGAAACAAGCCCAAGGCTCAAAATATTGACGAAAATGGTGTTCGCACACTCGTAGTTCAAGATTTATCATAAATATTAAAAGACAGTTTTTGAGGCACACTTTGTAAGGAGGTGTGCCTCAGTTATATTCGTGCTTCGCACGAGCGATATATTTCCAATGCGATATGCGGTAAATCGCGTGATATACGGCTTTTGCCGTGCTGAACAGCACGAATATAATAACTATTCAGGTAAATAAGGCGATGTTTGTGTGATAACTGAATAAAAAATAAACACCCAAATTAATTTGGGTGTTTATTTTTTGCAAATTGCTTTCTAAAGGCAATGGGGGTAATTCCCGTTATTTGCTTGAATTGTCTTGAAAAATGATAAGGATTTGAGTAACCTGTTTTTTCGGCAATTTCGCTTATCTTTCTATCAGTGAACATTAAAAGATTTTTTGCAGCGGTTATTCGGGCATTTATTAAATCTCGCATTGGCGAAAGCCCATAATTCTTTTTGTAAAGCGCAAAAAAATGGGATTCGCTCAAATTGATTTTTTCGGCCATATTTTTTACAGTCCAATTAAATTTAAGCGTTCTAAACATCTCCAAACGAAGCCTTTGGATTGCTTTGTTGTTATCTTGGTCAAGCAACTCTAATTTCGTATTAAGGGAACGAGAAATATTTATAAATAAATTTTCAATTTGGTTTTCAATTATTTTTTCATAAAAGGGCTTTTTTACAATATATTCATATTCAATATTTCTAATATTTGATGTTATATTTTCGGGAGATGTGGGATAATAAATAGTATTAAATTTTAGACCGATTGCTAACCATTTTTGCGCCGAACAATCATCCAAATGAAACCAATCGTGAATCATATCTATATTAGAAAATATCTTATTTGAAATGTCTTTTTCAATAAGAATACAAGCGTTACTTTCGGTATGGATTGTAGTGCCATTAATTGTGATTTCAACCGGGGTATAAAAATGCAAAAAAGTGTAGCAGGGGATACCGTTATCACGATTTATTTTGAATCCCGATTTTTCAGGCCAAGCGTGACGAATATTTCCAAAATTATCGCTATAAAAGTTATATATCATAAATATCACCACAAAAATTATATTTCAAATCATAGGATATGTCAATTATTTAATAGTAATTTACATTGAATAAAAACAGTATAAATTGTATAATTTTCAATAAAGGAGTGGTGAAAATGGTATATCGTACCGAGCATCCAAAGCCGCAGTTTATGCGAAATGAATGGGAAAACCTTAATGGAAAATGGCAATTTGAAATTGACCATTCAAAAAGCGGAGAAGATAGAGGACTTCAAAATGTTGGTGTTGCCCTAAACTCCGAAATCAATGTTCCTTTTTGCCCGGAAAGCGAACTTTCGGGTGTGTGTTATAAAGATTTTATGGAACAAATTTGGTATAAGCGCACTATAAATGTATCGAAAATCAATCCGGAAGTTGAAAGGGTGATTTTGCATTTCGGTGCCGTTGATTACAAAACAACAGTATATCTTAACGGCGAAATTGTTGGAATTCATATTGGCGGTTACGCTTCATTTGAGATTGATATAACCGAATTCTTAAACGAGGGTGAAAACGAAATTTGTCTTAAAGTCAACGATGATTCGAGGACACTTAAGGCTCGAGGAAAGCAATCTGATAAGTTTGAATCATATAAGTGCCTTTATACAAGGACAACTGGTATTTGGCAAACTGTTTGGCTTGAATATAAGCCTAAAAACCATATAAGAAACTTCAAATTTATTACAAACCAAGATTTGAAAACCGTTACTTTTTCAGCGCAATTTATTGGTTCTGAAGATTTTACAATAAATATTGGTTTTAACGGAAAAAGTGTTTTTGAAAAAACATATCATTCTTGTGGAAATATATTTACAACAAGTTTTGAAATGCCTGAGGTACATCTTTGGGATATCGGTAGCCCAAACCTTTATGATGTTGTTTTGAAGTATGGCGAAGATGTGGTTAATACATATTTCGGTATGCGTTATGTAGAAATGTCAGGTATGAAATTTTTGCTTAATAAGCGCAGCGTTTTTCAAAGACTTGTTCTTGACCAAGGTTATTATCCTGACGGCATATATACAGCGCCAAGCGATGAAGCCTTAAAAAAGGATATAGAACTATCTTTGGCGGCAGGCTTTAATGGTGCAAGGTTACACCAAAAGGTGTTCGAAGAAAGATTTTTGTATCATTGTGATAAATTGGGATATATGGTTTGGGGCGAATATGGAGATTGGGGCGCTTCTCGTAGAGAAATCACCAATCAAATTGCAGAGTGGAGCAGTATTCTTGAGCGTGATTATAATCCCCCGTCAATTATAGGTTGGTGCCCAAACAATGAGGCTATTTCAGGTAAATGGTCTCACGAAGAGGGTATTGAGATTACCAATAATTATGCAACATTATATAAACTCACAAAGGCTATTGACCCAACTAGGCTTTGTATTGATGTAAGCGGATTTTTACATAGCCGCTTTACCGATGTTTATGATTTGCATGATTATGAGCAAGACCCCGTTGCTCTTGCCGAAAAATATGATAAGATTATTGAGGATAAAACCCTTCTTGATGAAACAACCTATCTTTCTCGTATGATTACGGCAAGCGGAATGAAAATTTGTAAATTGTATCAGTACTATTCCGGCGAGCCGATTGCCATGAGTGAATACGGCGGTACATCGTTCGGTGATGGCGGTTGGGGATATAACGAGAATCAGTTAAGCCGAGAAAAAGTTACAAAGACAATTAAAAATTTAACAAAGGTTTTGCTTGATAATAAAAATATCCATTCGTTTTGTTATACACAGTTATATGACATTGAGCAGGAAATTAACGGTATATATTACTATAACCGAGAGCCAAAATTTGATATTCAAGAGATATCTAAGGCGATTTCACAAAAAGCCGCCATTGAAGATTAAAATTAAAACACCCGAGAATTTCTCGGGTGTTTTATGTTAGTTCATGAGGGTTTTTGCAAATTCTACAAACTCTTTTTGTTTAATGAGTGCCGCTTCTTTTGTGGTGTCAACCGCTTCAACATAAACCTTGATTTTGGGTTCGGTGCCTGAAGGTCTAAACACGAGTTTACTACAGTCATCAAAAGAGAAAACGATAACATTTGAACGGGGAAAATCAATGTGTTTTGTGGTGCCGTTTATTAAATCGCTTGCAAGTGAGGTTTGGTAGTCTTCAATTTTAATAACCTTTGAATTGCCAATTTCTTTTACGGGGTTTTCACGGATGTTTTGCATAATTTCGGACATTTTTTGCATACCTGATTGGCCTTCAAAATAATATCCGCTTTGAGTAGCCATATAATAGCCAAATTCTTGATATATTTCCTCAAGTCTATCACAAAGGGTTTTACCTTTTGTTTTGTAATAGGCAGCCATTTCACAAATAAGCATTGAGGCAACAACGGCATCTTTATCTCTAACATATCCGCCTGTAAGGTAGCCGTAAGACTCTTCAAAACCTAAAATATAGCGCTCAGGTTCGTTTATTTTTTCAAGTTGTGCGATTTCATTGCCGATAAACTTAAAGCCTGTAAGCACATTTTTAAGCTCGCAACCGTGTTTGTCAGCAATCTTTTGGCAAAGTTCGGTTGTAACAATCGTTTTAACAGCGACAGGAGAGTTGCGGAGTGTTCCGTTTTCTTTTCTGACATTTAGTATATAGTCGAGAAGTAAGACACCCACATCATTACCTGTCATAAGGAAAAATTCGCCATTTTGATTAACCGCAATACCAACTCTATCGGCATCGGGGTCGGTTGCGAGCAAAATATCAGGATTTATCTCTTTGGCTAATTCAAGCGCAAGTTCAAATGGTTGGCGAAGTTCAGGGTTTGGGTATGGCGCGGTAGGGAAGTTGCCATCGGGTAATTCTTGCTCTTTTACAATCGTAACATTTTTAATACCAATCCTATCAAGAATTTTTCTTACAGGGATATTACCGGTGCCGTGGAGAGGGGTGTAAATCACCTTAAACTCACTCATATCAAGTTTACCGCCAAGCACCGACTGTTTTTCAACTTCGGCAAGATACGCATCAATAACCGAGTTATCAATATAATTGATTTTGCCCTCCGACAACGCAATATCAAAATCAAGCGTTTTTATGTCGGTAAAACAGTTTGTTTTATTGATAATAGACATAATGTATTTTGCTTCTTCGGGTCCAATTTGGCAACCATCGTTACCGTAAACTTTATATCCGTTATATTTAGCGGGGTTATGGCTTGCGGTAATTACAATACCTGCATCGCATTTAAGATTTCTTACGGCAAAAGAAAGCATAGGGGTAGGCATAAGGGTGTCGTAAATATATACCTTAATTCCGTTTGCCGCCAAAATTGATGCGGCGGTTTTAGCAAAAAGTGTAGACTTAATACGACTATCGTACGCAATTGCAACACTGCCGTTTTTTGTAACAGAGTTAACATATTCGGCAAGACCTTGTGTGGCGGAGCCAACGGTATAAACATTCATACGATTGGTGCCTGCGCCGATTACGCCTCTAAGACCTGCGGTGCCAAAATCAAGTGTTGTATAAAAACGGTCGGAAATTTCGTCTGGACTGTTTTTTATTTCTAAAAGTTCGGTTTTTATATCAAGGTCCCAAACTGCATTTTCTAACCATAAATTGTAAA
>JAZRZR010000052.1:0-13667 GCA_045601525.1 Acutalibacteraceae bacterium | reverse complement strand
ATTTTGTCGATTCGGGAGACCTTATTTGTAGCAATTTGTCTGCAGTCGATAAGTCAGTTTTGTGCAATATGCAACAAAAAGCGGCACAATTTGTGTGCAAGACTGAGATTCGTGGCATTTAACACAATATATTGTGATTTTCCTCTTGACAAAATACAATATCTAAAGTATAATGTGTATGCTCGGCGCCCTAAGGGGCGCCAAAAATTACCGTAAAAACGGGGAGAATAAAGGAGAAAGACAATGTATAATGTCGTAAAACGTGATGGAAAATTAGTTTCCTTTGACATTAGCAAAATAAGCACTGCTATTAGTCAGGCTTTTGATGCGTGTCAAAAACAGTATAATCAAGATATAGTAGATTTCTTGGCATTAAAGGTTACTGCCGATTTCGAGCCTAAGATTGAAGATGGCAAAATCTCGGTTGAACATATTCAGGATAGCGTTGAGTCGGTGCTTATTAAGGCAGGATATGATGATGTTTCAAAGGCATACATTATTTACCGTCGCCAAAGAGAAAAGATTCGTAATATCAACGCCACAATGGTTGACTATAAGCAAATCATTGATAACTACTTAAATATTAACGACTGGCGCGTTAAAGAAAACTCAACAGTTACCTATTCGGTTGGCGGTCTTATTCTTTCAAACTCAGGCGCCGTTACCGCAAACTATTGGCTCTCTGAGATTTATGATGATGAAATCGGCAACGCTCATAGAAATGCTGATATCCATATTCACGACCTTTCTATGCTCACAGGTTACTGCGCAGGTTGGTCACTTAAGCAGCTAATTCAAGAGGGCCTTGGCGGCGTTCCTGGTAAGATTACCTCAGCTCCCGCTGCCCACCTCTCAACCCTTTGCAACCAAATGGTTAACTTCCTTGGTATTATGCAAAACGAGTGGGCTGGCGCACAGGCGTTCTCCTCTTTTGATACCTATTTAGCCCCCTTTGTTAAGGTTGATAACCTTACTTATAAAGAGGTTAAGCAGTGCATTCAGTCCTTTATTTACGGCGTAAATACTCCTTCTCGTTGGGGTACACAGTCTCCCTTTACCAATATCACTCTTGACTGGACAGTTCCTAATGACTTGGCTGAGCTCAATTGTATCGTTGGCGGCAAGGAGATGGACTTCAAGTATAAAGATTGTAAAAAAGAGATGGATATGGTTAACCGCGCCTTTATCGAAATTATGGTTGAGGGCGATGCTAACGGCAGAGGCTTCCAGTATCCTATTCCTACCTATTCAATTACCCGCGATTTTGACTGGTCTGAAACCGAGAACAATAAGCTTCTCTTTGAGATGACTGCTAAATACGGAACACCATACTTCTCTAACTATATCAACAGTGATATGGAACCGAGTGATGTTCGTTCAATGTGCTGCAGACTTCGTCTTGACCTTCGTGAGCTTCGCAAAAAGTCGGGTGGCTTCTTTGGTAGCGGTGAATCAACAGGTTCAGTAGGTGTTGTTACAATCAACATCCCCCGTATTGCATATTTAGCTAAGGACGAGGCTGATTTCTATGCTCGTCTTGATAGAATGATGGATATTTCGGCACGCTCGCTTAAGGTTAAGCGTACTGTTATTACAAAGCTTCTCGAGGCTGGCCTTTATCCCTATACCAAGAGATACTTGGGCACATTTAATAACCACTTCTCAACTATCGGTCTTGTTGGTATGAATGAGGCTACCTTGAATGCCAAGTGGATTAAAAAGGACCTTACTCATAAAGAGGCTCAGGACTTTACAAAGGATGTCCTTAACCACATGCGTGAGAGACTTTCTGACTATCAGGTTGAGTATGGCGACCTTTATAACTTAGAGGCTACACCGGCTGAGTCAACTGCTTTCCGTCTTGCTAAGCACGACCATAAGCATTATCCCGATATTATCACAGCAGGTAGCTGCGATGGTCAAACACCTTACTATACTAACTCTTCACATCTTCCTGTTGGTTATACTGAGGATATCTTTACTGCATTGGATGTTCAGGATGAACTTCAGACACTTTATACATCAGGTACTGTATTCCACGCCTTCCTCGGTGAAAAGTTGCCCGATTGGAAGGCAGCAGCAAATCTTGTAAGAAAGATTGCTGAGAATTATCGCTTGCCTTACTACACAATGTCTCCGACATATTCAGTATGTAAGAATCACGGATATATCGCAGGTGAGACCTATACCTGTCCTGATTGTAATGAAACCACTGAGGTTTATAGCCGTATTACAGGTTACTATCGTCCCGTTCAAAACTGGAACGATGGTAAAACTCAGGAATATAAGGACCGTAAGGTTTATGATATCGGCAATTCAAAACTCACACATGAGGGTGTTAAGGCACAGGAAGCCTGTGCTTGTGAAGAGGCAGTTGTGGCAGATGGCACATACCTCTTTACAACTGCAACCTGTCCTAACTGTAAGATTGCTTGCGCTCTTCTGGATAAGGCAGGCGTAGCATACGAAAAATTACTTGCTAATGAGTATGCCGATATGGCAAATGCTTTGGGTATTAAGCAGGCTCCCACTCTTGTAATTGTAAAGAATGGTGAGGTTAGCAAATACGCAGGTGTTTCTGATATCAAAAAATTCCTCAACGCATAAGGAAAATAAACGATGTATGACATTATAATTATCGGCGGCGGCCCTGCAGGGCTGACCGCCGCAGTATATGCAAGGCGCGCAAATAAGAGCGTTCTTGTAATCGAAAAAGGTAGCTTCGGCGGTCAAATTACATATTCACCCAAGGTGGAAAATATTCCTGGTTTTGCGGTGGTTACGGGTAATGAATTTGCCGAGAAATTAGTCGAACAGGCTCTTGAGCAGGGTACAGAGATTGAATGCGCCGAGGTGCTTTCGGTTACCGATGGCGAGATTAAAACTGTCCATACCGATAGCGGTGATTTTAAGGCGCATGCCATTATTATTGCAACAGGCGCCCGCCATCGTATGTTAGGTCTTGAACGAGAGGAACAGTTTGTAGGTGAGGGTATATCCTTTTGCGCAGTTTGTGATGGCGCTTTTTATGAGGGTAAAACCGTTGCGGTTATCGGCGGCGGAAATTCCGCCTTACAGGAAGCGTTATTGCTCTCGGATTTAGCAAACAAGGTGTTCGTTGTTCAAAATCTTGATTATTTAACCGGAGAGGATAAACTTGCCGAGCAGTTAAAAAACAAGAGTAATGTTGAAATTATCTTGGGACATACTGTCGAAACATTAATCGGTGATAATACGCTTGTCGGTATTGAAATAAAATCGCAAGCAGGGGAGAAAACCACCCTTGATATTGATGGTATGTTTGTAGCAATCGGCCTTATTCCACAAAACGAGCCGTTTAGCCAGATAGTAGCTCTTAATAATTGGGGCTATGTAGATGCAACCGAAAATTGCCTTACAAATGCAAAAGGCTTCTTTGTAGCGGGGGACTGCCGTTCAAAGAAAATTCGTCAGGTAGCAACCGCTGCTGCCGATGGAGCAGTTGCGGCGCTTGCAGCTTGCGACTATATCGAAGAAAACTTTTAATTTAAGCCGACATTTTGTCGGCTTTTTCTTTGCCTTTCTTGACATAAATTTTGTAATATGATATACTAATTTCAGTTGGGGGAATAGTTATGCGTTTAACTAATTTGCAACAAAAATTAGATATGAACCCCGTTATTGCGGCTATAAGGGAGGACTTTTTTGAAGAAGCACTTTCTTCACCCGCTGAAGTTATCTTTTTGCTTGAGGGCGATATAATTTCTTTGCCGGATAAGATTTTTTTAGCACATCAAAACGGGAAAGTCGTCTTTGTTCATATCGACCTTGTCAAAGGTGTTGGTAAGGATAAAAGCGGCGTAGAGTTTTTGGCTAAAATCGGCGTTGATGGTATTATAACCACCAAAGCTTCCTTGATAAAGGCAGCAAAAGAAATAGGCGTTTTATCTGTTCAACGATGCTTTGCGCTTGATTCGCAAAGTGTTGAGAGTATCCGACAGGTAATGCTTTCGGCTAAACCTGATTTGATTGAGATTATGCCGGGTATTGCTGAAAAGGTGATTCGCAAATTCTCACTTGATAAAATTCCTATAATTGCAGGTGGTCTTGTTGAGAACAAGGCGGAAACAATGGCGGTCCTTTCAGCAGGTGCTTCTGCTGTGTCAACAGGCAAAAAAGATTTGTGGTATATTTAATATTTTCCGAAGAGATTTAGAGAAACGGGAATGCAGGGCGCAAAAAATGCGTCTTGCCTTTTCGTTTCTTTTTTTGTAGAAGGAGAGATTTTATGAAATACGATGTCATTATTGCGGGCGCAGGTGTAATAGGCGGTATGATCGCTCGTGAACTTTCAAGGTATAATTTGTCGGTTTGTTTGCTCGAAAAAGGAAATGATGTAGCTATTGGCGCTTCTAAAGCAAATAGTGGTATTATTCATGGTGGATATGACCCCGAGCCCGACACACTAAAAGCAAAAATGAACACTCAGGGTGTAGCCCTTTTATATGAGGCGGCTAACCAATTAAATGTTCCTCATATAAATAACGGCTCAATGATTTGCGCCTTTTCGAAAGAGGAAGAACCGGCTATTCATTCACTTTATGAGCGTGGTATAATCAATGGTATTTCAGATATGGAAATATTAACCGGCGAAGAGGCCCGTATGCTTGAGCCGGCGCTTTCAAAAGAGATAACCCTCGTTCTTCGTGTGAAAACCGCAGGAATTATTTGTCCCTATAAATTAACCCTTGCTGCAGTTGGTAATGCTATGGATAACGGGGTGGAGTTAAGGCGTAATTTTGAAATAGTATCGGTTGAAAAGCAAGATGTCTTCACGGTGAAATCTACAAACGGAGAAATCGTTCAGGGTGAATGGTTTGTAAACTGTGCGGGTTGCTTTAGTGATAAAATCGCTCAAATGGTGGGGGATAACAGTTTTTGTATTATTCCACGCTCGGGCGAGTATTTGCTTCTTGATAAAACACAGGGTAAAACAGTTACGCACACAATTTTTCAAGTACCCTCAAATGAAGGAAAGGGAATTCTTGTAAGCCCAACGGCTGACGGAAATTTGCTTACCGGCCCCACCGCTACCAAGGTGGAAAATTACGATGATAGCCGTGTGAGTGATGAGGGAATAAAATCGGTAATCCGTCTTGCAAAGAAAAGCGTTCCAGATGTTGATTTTTCTAAGGTTATAACATCATTTGCGGGAGTTCGCTCAAGTGAGAAAAATGGTGATTTTATAATAGCACCTTCAAGCGCTTGCCAAGGTTTTATAAATGTTGCGGCAATTGATTCCCCGGGGCTTACCTCTTGCGTTGCAATCGCACGTTATACAGTGAACCTTTTGGCAGACCTCGGCCTAACTCTTTCAAAGAAGAATGATTGGAATCCTTATCGTGCCGATGCCGAGGAGTTTCATAAAATGGCCGATGAGCAAAAGGATGAATATATAAAAAAACATCCCGATTTTGGAAAAATAGTTTGTCGTTGCGAGGGGATAACCGAGGGAGAAATCCGTATGGCAATTCGCCAAAACCCAAAGGCTCTTGATATGGATGGTGTAAAGCGTCGAACTCGCTCGGGAATGGGAAGATGTCAGGGTGGTTTTTGTTCCCCCTTTGTTATGAAATTGATTGCCGAAGAAAACGAAATGGATATTTTGAAGGTAACTAAAAACGGCGGCAAATCAAATATGCTTGCAGGGAGGTTGTAATATGCTAAATCACGATATAGTAATAATTGGCGGAGGCCCCGCAGGTATGGCCGCAGCAGTTGCAGCCTTTGATGCGGGCATTAAAGATGTTGTAATATTAGAAAGAGAAGAAAAACTGGGCGGCATTTTAAGACAATGCATTCACAATGGCTTTGGCCTACATAAATTAGGTCGTGAATTAACGGGCCCGGAATACGCTTCGGTATATGCTAAAATGGTGGCCGAGCGAGGCATTAAGGTTTATAGTGAAACCATCGTGCTAAAGGTTACATCCGATAAGGAAATAACAGCAACTAATAGGGAAGGTATTTTGAAAATAAAAGCAGGCGCCGTGGTGCTTGCTATGGGTTGTAGAGAAAGAAGCCGAGGCGCCCTTAATATAAGCGGAACAAGACCTGCAGGTATTTATAGCGCAGGCACCGCCCAAAAACTTATAAATTGTATGGGTTATAATGTTGGCAAAAGAGTTGTGATTTTAGGCTCGGGCGATATAGGCCTTATAATGGCTCGCCGTATGTCGCTTCAAGGCGCTAAGGTAGAGGCGGTTTGCGAACTTATGTCCTATTCAGGCGGCCTTATTAGAAATATTGTACAATGTTTAGAGGATTACAATATACCGCTTTACCTTTCAACCACCGTGGTGGAAATTCACGGCAAGGAGAGATTAGAGGGTGTAACCATAGCCGAGGTTGATGAAAACCGCCAAATCAAAGAGGAAACAAAACGCTTTATTCCTTGCGATACGCTTTTGCTTTCTTGTGGTCTTATCCCCGAAAACGAATTAACGCTTGAAGCGGGAATAGAACTTGATAAGATTACAAGCGGCGCAGTTGTTGACCAAAACCGCCAAACAAGTATTGAAGGAGTTTTCGCTTGCGGAAATGTTTTGCAGGTTCACGACCTTGTAGATTATGTTTCCGAGGAGGCCGAAATCGCTGGGGTGTCGGCAGCCGAATATGTATTGGATAAGTTGCCCAGATCAAAGCAAATAAATACCAAGGCGGGTTATGGAGTTAGATATGTTCTTCCTCAACGCATAAATATGGATAATAAGGATACCGCCATTTTTATGAGGGTTGTGAAACCTTTTGGCAAGGTGCGTTTTGTTGTTAAATCAGGGGATGAAATAATAACCACAGCCGTAAGGCTTAAGGCGGCTCCGGGCGAAATGGAAAAAATCACATTAAAATCCGATAAGCTTGCTAAAGCAACCGATGTTATAACTGTTGAGTTGGAGGAATTATAATGAAAAAAGATATGATTTGTATTATTTGTCCTCGTGGTTGCTCGCTTGAGGTAAAGATAAATGGCGGCGATGTTGCAGTAAAGGGTAACGCCTGTCCAAAAGGGGAAGAGTATGCAAAAAAAGAATGTATTAGCCCCACACGCACTTTAACCTCAATCGTGAGGGTTGAAAATCGAATAGATACAATGCTTTCGGTAAAAACCGAGACCCCAATTCCAAAAGAAAAAATATTTGATGCTATGCAACTTATTAAAACCAAGACAGTTTTAGCACCAATAAAAATAGGTGATGTTATAATAGAAGAACTATTTGGAAGTCGCCTTATAGCAACAATGGATGTCGAATAAGAAATCACATAAAAACGCCCGATAACTCATTATGTGTTATCGGGTGTTTTAGGCTTACGCTTTATTTTATTTCGGTGAATTCTTTTTGTGATTTTATAATATGATTTTCGGGATATACACCTCTTAATGAGGTTAGAGGATAAACTCGGCTGCCTTTTCCGATAATGGTACCAGGGTTGATAATACAGCCGCTTCCAATATCGGCACCATCACCCAAAAAGGCTCCCACCTTGCGAAGATGCGTTGGGATATCCTCATCGGCGTGAATAATAACGGGCTTGTTGTCACCCTTAAGATTTGAGCAAATGGCCGAAGCCCCTAAATGAACTCGGTTTCCAATAACCGAATCACCGATATAACTGTAATGCGGCGCTTGAACATTATCTAAAAGAATACAGTTTTTGAATTCGCTTGAATTGCCGAGAACGCAATGCGCACCCGTTATAACATTTCCTCTGATATATGCACCCGTTCTAATTTCCGAATTTTCTCCTATTATAGCGGCCCCCTCTATCGTTACATTTTCGGCTATTTTTACATTTGGGCCAACTAAAACATTTTCGGTAATTTGCTTGAACCCTACAATACCTTTAGAAATCAGTTCGCGGCAAATTTCCTTAATATCGGGTAAAACCTGCCAAGGATATTCATATTGCTTTAGTATATCGAGATAAAACGGAAAGGAAGCATATAATTCGTTTGTTTTAATTGCTCTTTTCACAGTAATGCCCCCTTTGTTTTATCAAACTGGCAACCTTTTCGGCATAGCTTTCGCAAAGCTCTCTTGATTCACACTCAACCATAATTCTAATAACAGGCTCGGTGCCGCTTGGTCGAAGTAAAATACGACCTTTTCCGTTAATTTCTTTTTCGATTTCGGCAATAAGGGTAGTTATCTCTTTATCATTTATAACCGCTGTTTTGTCATACACCATTAAATTCACCGTGTGCTGTGGGAAAATGTTCAATCCCTCGGTAAGCTTTGATAAAGTTTTTTTAGAATCACAAATTTCCTCGGTAAGCATGATGGCAGTTAAAATTCCGTCGCCAGTTGTGGCATACTTTTTAAGAATGATATGGCCTGATTGCTCTCCGCCCAAACTGTATCCCTTATCTTGCATTGTTTCCCATACAAAGCGGTCGCCAACCTTGGTTTGTTCAACGGATATGCCGCAATTTTTAAGCGAAGCAAAAAAGCCACTGTTAGACATAACTGTTGCGGCAACAGTATCACCGCTTAACATATTTCGAGACTTTAATCTCTTTGCTAAAATATACATAATGGCATCGCCGTCAACAATATTTCCGTTTTCGTCAACTGCCAAGCACCTGTCGGCATCGCCATCAAAGGCAAAGCCGAAATCAAGATGTTTTTCTTTTACTAATTCGCACAACTTTTCTATATGGGTTGAGCCGCACTCCTTGTTAATGTTAAGTCCGTTAGGCTCTATACCTAACATATAGGTGTGAGCTCCAAGGGCATCAAACACAGATTTTGCAATCATCCAACCGGCGCCGTTAGCGGTATCAAGACCGATTTTAAGATTTTTGTATGAGTTAGAAGCCAACGATATCAAGTAACCAACATATCGGTTTCGTCCTGCAACATAGTCTATAATACGCCCGATGTTTTCCTTTTGGGCAAGGGGAAGGTCTTGACCGGTGATACCAAGACAAGCTAAATTATTGTCAATATATGCCTCGATTAAAAGTGCGGTTTCGTCATCTAACTTTTCACCAAAACGATTTATCACCTTTATACCATTGTCATAAAAAGGATTGTGGGAGGCGGTTATCATAATTCCGCAGTCAAATTCATCCTGTCTTGTCACATAGGAAACACTGGGTGTAGTAGTAACGTGCAGCATATAAGCGTCACAGCCCGAGGCGGTTATACCCGCAACTAAGGAATATTCAAGCATATAACTCGAAAGACGAGTATCTTTTCCAATCACTATTTTTGGCTTGTAGCCCTTTAGTTTGCAGTCTGAAAGGGGAGAAGAAAAATACCAACCTAAAAAACGACCTATCTTATATGCGTGTAATGAGGTTAGTGCAACATTTGCTTCACCTCTGAAACCGTCAGTGCCAAAGTATTTAAGTGCTTTTTTCATATTGTCCTCCAATAATCGCGTTTATTTGTATTATATTCACAAAAAAGCGTTATATTACTGTGAAATTAAAGACTTTTATTGAACAATGTGACAAAAAAACACAATAATTTTTGTTAAAAATATAACAAAAAACTTTGATTTTGGTCAGTGTTTTGGTGGTTGCGTCAATTGTTTTATAGAAAAAAATGTGATACAATTTATATGTAGGAAAAAAGTAATTGTTAGTTAACCCGATTTTTTAGGAGGTTTCAATGGAAAACACATTGGTAATTTTTACATTCGCAGCATCGGTTATAGCATTGCTTTTTGCGTTGCTTACAGCACGTAAGGTAATGAAGTTTTCCGAGGGTACCGATTTGATGAAAAAGATTTCCGCTTCTATTAGAAGTGGCGCAAATGCATATCTAAAAAGACAATATAAAATAGTTGTAGTATTTTTTGCAATTATGTTTGTTGTTTTGGGCGGTATGGCAGTGGCTAAATTGCTTACTCCCTTTGTGCCATTTGCGTTTATTACAGGAGGTTTCTTCTCGGCATTATCGGGCTTTATAGGTATGAAAATAGCAACACTTTCAAATGCCCGTACAGCCAATGCTTGTAGGGAGGGACTCAATAAGGGGCTTCGTGTAGCATTCTCGGCAGGAAGTGTTATGGGCTTCACCGTAGTTGGTTTGGGTCTTCTTGATTTGTCGGTATGGTTTTTGCTTCTTAAGTTTGTCTTTAACCTTGATAATGAGGCAATCACAAGCGCTATGTTAACCTTTGGTATGGGTGCTTCTTCAATGGCTCTCTTTGCAAGAGTAGGCGGTGGCGTTTTCACCAAGGCGGCCGACGTTGGTGCTGACCTTGTAGGTAAGGTTGAGGCAGGAATCCCCGAGGACGACCCCCGTAACCCTGCTGTTATCGCTGATAATGTGGGTGATAATGTAGGTGACGTTGCAGGTATGGGCGCCGACCTATATGAATCTTATGTTGGTTCAATCGTTTCGGCATCGGCATTGGGTATTGCGGCATTCCATAAATTTGAGGCAATGGCGTTGCCGCTTTTGTTAGCAGCTATAGGCGTTGTTTGTTCAATAATTGGTACTGTTTTTGTTAGAACCAAGGAAGGAGCTTCTCAAAAGCAGCTTTTAACAGCCCTTTCACGAGGAACTAATTTTTCAGCAATAGCGATTGCGATTATTTCCTTGCCGCTTGTATATTTCATTTTAGGTAAAGATAATTGGACAATTTATTTCGCAATATTGGCAGGTCTGGCTTCAGGTGTGCTTATCGGTCGTGCTACCGAATATTTCACTTCCGATTCGTATGCACCAACCAAAAAGCTTGCAGCTACCTCCGAAACAGGTACAGCCACTATTATTATTGGCGGCTTGTCGGTAGGTATGCTATCGACCTTGTTGCCCATTGTTATTGTTGCAGTTTGTATTTTGGTAGCATATTTTATATCGGGTGGTGCAACTAGTGCCTCAATGGGACTTTACGGTATCGCGCTTGCAGCAGTAGGTATGCTCTCAACCCTCGGTATAACTCTTGCCACCGATGCATACGGTCCTGTTGCCGATAATGCGGGCGGTATCGCTCAAATGGCAGGTCTTGAGGAAAAGGTTAGAGAACGCACCGATGCGCTCGATTCTTTAGGAAATACTACTGCCGCAACAGGTAAAGGCTTTGCAATCGGCTCGGCAGCATTAACAGCATTAGCTCTTATGGCCTCTTATATTGATAAGGTAAATACCATTGAGGGCGGTGCTGAGAAAATTCTTAATTTAAGTATTACTAACCCTACAGTTTTGGTTGGCCTCTTTGTCGGTGCTTGCTTACCCTTTGTTTTTGCGGCACTTACAATGAATTCGGTTGGCCGTGCGGCACAAAGTGTTGTAAATGAGGTTCGCCGTCAATTCCGTGAAATCAAAGGTTTGATGTCGGGTGAGGGAGAGGCCGATTATGCACGTTGTGTTGACCTTTGTACAAAGGCAAGTCTTAAAGAAATGGTGCTTCCCACAATAGTTGCAGTTGTTGTCCCGGTTATTACCGGCTTGTTGCTTGGTTGTACAGGCGTGGTTGGTATGTTGGCCGGCGCTACAGTTTCGGGCTTTTTAATGGCGGTTTATATGTCAAATTCGGGCGGTGCTTGGGATAATGCTAAAAAGTACATCGAAAGTGGTGTTCATGGCGGCAAGGGCTCCGATAATCACAAAGCAGCCGTTGTTGGCGACACGGTAGGAGACCCCTTCAAAGATACAGCAGGTCCTGCAATTAACATTCTTATAAAACTGCTTTCTATGGTTTCAATAGTCTTTGCAGCGCTTGTTGTTAATTTCTCATTGTTATAAAATTAAATGTCTGTATGTTGCTAAACATACAGACATTTTTGCTTTTTTTATATCAATTTATTGAAAAAATAAATAGTGGGTGATATAATAAACTCAAATATAAAAGGGGGAAGGGTTATATGAAAATTGCCACCTCAACAGGAGATTTTTCACCTTATACCAATCGTCAGGAAGATGCAATAAAATATTTGCACGATTCGGGTTTTAGGTGCGTGGATTATAATTTCGGTATCGATTATTTCCATAAAAACGGGGCTTACGGTAATACCGTTGATGCGCATATAGATTCCGTTAAAAGAACAATGGATAAATATGAAATGGAGTTTGTGCAATCTCACGGACCGATTAAGGACCCCTTTGCTGATG
This sequence comes from Acutalibacteraceae bacterium, assembly GCA_045601525.1. Taxonomy (GTDB): domain Bacteria; phylum Bacillota; class Clostridia; order Oscillospirales; family Acutalibacteraceae; genus SIG565. The sequence goes on along the minus strand of JAZRZR010000052.1, from coordinate 1,560 downwards.
ACCCCACCGAGATTATCGAGGATACTGTACAAAGCGCTAAGGTTTGCGATGCGCTTGGTATTCCAACAGTTGTAGTTCATTCGGGGTTTAGAGCCGGATATACAAAGGAACAAACAATAGAGGGTAATATTAAATACTATCGCGAAATTCTTAATCGCACCGAAGGTCTTAATGTAAATATTTTGCTTGAAAATTTTAATAATGACCCACGATTTTATTTGATAAATCAGCCCGAGGATATGCGCATAGTGCTTGATGAAATCAATCATCCAAGATTCCACGCTTTGCTTGATGTGGGCCACGCCAATCTTTTTGAAACACCCATTGATAAGTTTGTAAAGATTTTGGGTGATGACCTTTACGGGCTTCATATTCACGATAACGACGGAAAGGCAGATTTCCATAGAGGGCCATTTTTTGGTAATTTCAACTTTGATGTCTTGCTAACTGCCCTTAAGGAAATCGGTTATGACCGTGCTTTTACCTTTGAGGCAATTCACTTTATGCCACAGGCCGAAAAACGCTTACCTACGGTAGAAAAACCAAAATTTGCAAAAATGCCCTTAGAACTTCGAGTTGAGGCGCAAAAACTTCTTTACAAAATGGGCCAATCGTTGCTTTCGGCTTACGATGTGCTTGAATATTAGTGAGGCAAAAAATGAAATACATAATTGATAATGATTTACATGTCCATACAGGTCTTTCACTTTGCTCGGGCGATAGCGAGCAAAATCCTCAAAATATATTGCGCTTTGCCGAAGAAAACGGCATTAAAACAGTTTGTATTACCGATCATTTTTGGGATAGCGAGGTACCAAACGATTCAATATCCGATTGGTATAAAACCCAAGATTTTGCTCACATAAGTCAATCTTTGCCACTGCCTCAAAGCAAAAACGTTAAGATGCTTTTCGGCTGCGAGGGTGAAATACATAGAGGTGACCTAAATATAGGTATCGCCCCAAACAAGTATGATAAATTTGATTTTATGATAGTAACCACAACCCATTTTCACATAAAGGATGTTGCGGTTTTCCCAGATGAAGTAAAGGATACCGAGAGTAGAGTAAAAACCTGGCTTACCCGATTTGAAAGAGTGCTTGATTCTGATTTGCCGCTTCATAAGGTGGGTATTTCTCATTTAACAGTTAGCCTTTTAGCACCTACCTTTGAAGAACGCTTGGAACTTATTGATAGTCTTCCCGAAAATGAACTTAAAAATTTGTTTACAAAGGCGGCTCAAAAGGGCGTAGGTATCGAGCTTAACGCCTATGACGTGGGAGCTTTCGAAAAAGATGAAATCATTTTGCGCCCTTATAAAATTGCTAAAAAATGCGGCTGTAAATTTTATCTCGGCAGCGATGCTCACCACTTGGGCACGCTTTCAGGGGCGTTGCCACTATTTGAAAAGGTAATAGATGCCCTCAATCTTACAGAGGATGATAAATATAATCACTTTGCGTTGTAGAAAGGTTTTAGAATGAAAATTTATTATGTGCGCCACGGCGAGCCGATTTATAACCCCGATTCGCTTACATATTTAGGTGAACAACAGGCCTA
>JAZRZR010000051.1:0-2674 GCA_045601525.1 Acutalibacteraceae bacterium | reverse complement strand
TATTATATAATAATATTATTATACAATAAAAAAAGACCACGCTAAAAAGCGTGGCCAAAAAATTTTTATTCAAAAGAAATTTTTGCATTATTTGATGATACAAAACAAACCCAAGAGTTTCCGGCTTCTACCGTGAGTGTTGTTCCGTCCGCTTTAGTGATAACAACGGGATTGTTTGTATTTCCTTTTTTCCATTTAACCTCTTCATAGGTGCCGTTAACAAAATAGTACCCGCTGCCTGAATTATAGTTGATTTTGCGGTGATAATTATCAGGATAATGACTCATTTCGGTTTTAAGAACAAAAACATTCTTAAAGTCATAACTATCTCCCGTTACAACACACTTGTTTTCGGCGCTTTTACTTGTTTTGGTATAGCATTTTTTCTCGGCATTATAAGTGAAATACGAGGTGGAAGCGGTGTTAAAGAAAACAGTAACCTTTGAAGCGCCACCGTTTGCGAGAGTGATGGGAGCATTTGAAAAGGTTTGCCAAGCGGAAATATTATTTGCGGTTATCTTCCAATTTTTTTCTTTAAGACTGTTTGCAAGTTTTTCGCCAGTTGTGTAAAGGTTTTGCCAATTGGTAGCATTTCCGTAAGTATGGCGCCAGCCACAGTTATTTGTGCCAACTGTAAAGTTATCAACACCAAGATTTTTCATCATCGGTGCACAGTAGGTGCCATCTTGACCGTGATGAACATAGATGGCGTTGTGACCCATTGCAAGCTCAAGAAATTGAACACGGGCTGAGCGAATATCACCTATTTGCGGCGCCTTGCTTACATCGGCAAAAACAGCCATAAGGCGAGTGATACCGCCTTCAACTTCAGTTTCATAAACAATATCGGCTGATTGAACGCCGGCTTGAGCATTTTTTTGAGCCACCGAGTCATTATCAATCATAATGGCAACGGGGCGATAGTTTTCTTTATCAGGGTCGAAATTTTGAAGACCTGTTAGCGGGTTAAAAAGATTTGTGTTAACGGGAACTGTTTCCGATGGGGTAGAAGCAGGTTCGCTTGGTTCCACGGGCTTTCCGCAACCGCAAAGGGCGAAAAGCAAGCAAAGCGCTAAAACAAGAGCAATAATTTTTTTGGACATAAAAAGGCCTCCTAAAATCATCTTACTATTATTATAAAACTTTAATATATATTTTGCAACAGGTAAAAAAAGCAAAAAAATAAAAATTAAGTATTGATTTTTTCAATTTGCTGTGGTATTATATTTTAGCGACAAAAAATGCGCTGATAGCTCAGCTGGATAGAGCGTCTGGCTACGGACCAGAAGGTCGGGTGTTCGAATCATCTTCAGCGCGCCAAGAAAGACTGCCGAGAATTTCGGCAGTCTTTTTGTTTTAATATGATTTGAACACCTTAAGGTGTTCGTCGAAGCAGCCGCGCCGCCGCGATAGGTGGGGCGGACTGCCCGAGTCTCGAGCAGTTTTGAAATGCCGTTGCCGTTCGGAACGGCAGGCAGGGCAAGACAGCGCAGAGTATCATCTTCAGCGCGCCAAAAGAAGCCAATCACATTTTAGTGAGAGGCTTCTTTTTTGTTTTGATAAAGAGAGAACCCCGTCCCGCAAATCCTTAATTTGACAACCGAGCCGAAAAGTGATAAAATCAAGGAAAGAATTCGACGGGAAGTGGGATTTTATGATTAAAATAAAAAACAAGCATCTTACCGCACATATTTCGAAGTTTGGTGCCGAGATAAAAAGCCTTACCATTGATGGCGAGGAAATCTTATGGCAGGGCAACGAGAAAACCTGGGCTCGCACCGCCCCTACTCTTTTTCCCTTTACGGGAAAATTCAAAGATGGGTTTTATATTTATGGGGATGAAAAATATGAATGTCCGTCCCACGGCTTTGCTAGAAATACTGAATTTACTGTTGAAGAAAAAAATAAAAACAGTGTAACAATGCTTCTTACCTCAAGCGAGGAAACAAAGGCGGTATTTCCTTTTGATTTTGAATTTCGTGTTAAGTTCACTCTTTTTCAAAAAAGCTTAATTGTTGAATATTATGTCAGCAATACAGGGGACAGACCTATGTATTTTTCACTGGGCTCACACGAGTCGTATGCTCTTGAAAACAGGGTGGAGGACTACGATATAATTTTTAACAAGAAGGAAAACCTTGATAATCTCATAGTAGGAGAGGGTGGCTTGCTTACGGGCGAAAAACAACCCGTTTTGCGATATTCAAGAATTTTGCCGCTTCATGATAAGCAGTTTGATTATGATTCCTTGGTCTTCAAAAACATCGCCTCAAAAAGCCTTATTTTGCGCAACCGTACTAACGGCAAGCGCATAAAGGTGGAGTATCCAAACAGTCCAAACCTTGTTATTTGGAAGATGGTCGGCGAAAATTATGTTTGCATAGAGCCTTGGGCGGGCTTGCCCGATTTTGCGGACTGCGACCAACAACTCGAACATAAGGACAGTATAATTAAACTAAAGAAGAATAAGATTTATAAAAAGGTTCATAAAATCACAATTTTACCTAAACTATAAGATAAGCCGAGAATTTTCTCTCGGCTTTTTGTTTTTCATAAATTTCGTGTTACGGCATATATTGTAATAATGGTTATGCTTAGTCGAAACATTCGTGTTCCGACACAAAATCTTTGATTTTGTAACAAATTTCTTTTGAAATTTGTTCATATCCATTGC
>JAZRZR010000050.1:0-17782 GCA_045601525.1 Acutalibacteraceae bacterium | reverse complement strand
TATTAAAAATGTCAAACAATAAAATGCATAAAAAACAAGCCCTGTGTTTCCACAAGGCTTGTAAGATAGATAAAGAAATAATTATCTCTTGGAGAACTGGGGTGCACGACGAGCGCCCTTGAGACCGTATTTCTTTCTTTCCTTCATTCTCGGGTCACGAGTGAGGAAGCCGGCCTTCTTAAGTTCTGCACGAAGCTCAGCATCAAACAAAAGCAATGCACGAGCAACACCGTGACGGATAGCACCAGCCTGACCTGTAACGCCACCGCCGTTTACACGGCATACGATATCGAACTTATCAGCTGTGCCTGTGAGCACGAGGGGCTGACGAACGATAACCTTTAAGGTTTCAAGACCGAAATAATCGTCAATATCACGGTCGTTAATTGTTACTTTACCTGTACCATTGTAGATACGAACACGGGCAACAGAACTTTTTCTTCTGCCGGTACCGTAAAAATAAGGCTTTCCTTCAAACATTATTCTGTCTCCCTTCCTTAGTCTTCGATTTTCTCAGGCTTCTGTGCTACCTGTACATAATCAGCACCTGCATACACATGAAGTCTTGTAAGAGCCTTGCGGCCAATTGTTGTATCGGGAACCATTCCCTTAATTGCAAGCTCCATAGCCAACTGAGGACGAGTAGCCATAAGTGTGGAATACTTAACCTCTTTTAAGTGACCAATGTAGCCTGTGTGACGGCGATAATACTTTTGATTAAGCTTATTGCCTGTGAGAACTGCCTCAGCTGCGTTGATAACTATAACATGGTCACCACAGTCAACATGAGGAGTAAATATCGGCTTGCCTTTGCCGCGAAGCAAATCAGCGACCTTAGCGGCTGTGCGACCAAGGGGCTTGCCCGCTGCATCAACAATGTACCACTTGCGTTGAATTTCTTCTTTTTTTGCCATAAATGTGGACATATTTTTTCCCTCCTATAAATTTCGTGAGCCTACCTATAATAGCATAGCCAAACACAAAAGTCAACACCTTTTTTGAAAAAAATTAATTTAGAACCGATAAACTCTTGTTTGCTCGTTTTTCCTCGTTTTTTCTCCCAAATGCTCATTTATGAATTTTAATTTTTTCACTACTATTATAATCTTTTCAAATAAAAAACGCTTCGGAATACACCGAAGCGTTTTATTTTAATCAAGTTTATATTTTTCAGCAAATGCTTCAAGTTCTGCGGCAAATCCGACATCCTGTGAATGACGCACCCTATCAAGATAGCGGTGTGTATAAATCTTTCTCTCATCACGCTGAATTGTATAAACAGCTATGTTAGAGCAATGGTCGGACACACGCTCAAGATTGGTAACAATATCCGCGAAAACAAAGCCAAGCTCGATTGTGCATTTACCCGCCTGAAGTCTTCCAACATGTCTCGCACGAAGCTGTGTTTTCAGCTCGTCCACAACCTCTTCCAAAGGCTCAACCATTGAAGCCTCGGCTCCGTTGTTTTCCACAAAGGAATCAAAAGCCTTATTAACCGTTTCAGCAGTTGCCGAAATCATAACCTTTAATTCCTCAAAAGCACCGTCCGAAAACACAATGCCTTTGTCCTTGATTTCTTTTGCAGATTCGCAAATATTTACAGCATGGTCAGAAATACGCTCAAAATCACCTATGCTATGAAGCAAACGGCCGCATTCGTGGGTATCGTGCTCGTTCAAATCGTACGAGCTCAAGTTTACAAGATATGAGCCAAGCTTATCCTCATATAAGTCAACTATTCCCTCTTGCTCGAAAACCTTTTGCGCTAACTCCTCGTCATAATTTTGTAAAAGCGAGGTTGCGCCAACAAAAGATTCTTTTGCAATTACTGCCATCTCATCGGCTAAGCGCTTACACTCGGCAATAGCAACCGACGGTGTATTCATAAGGCGAACATCGAGGAATACCTTTTTCTTCATCTCGCTCGCCTTTTCCTTTACCGTGATTTCGGCAAGGCGAACAATTTGCTTCTTGAAAGGCATTAAGACAAGAGTAACTGTCATATTGAAAATGGAGTGAACAAGGGCAACTCCAAAGATTGTAATTGGACTTCTTACAAGTGTGGGGTTTACAGCAATAAAGCCGTAAAGGCCAAACATCGAAATAATTGTACCTATAATATTAAAGTAGAGGTGGATACAAACCACACGCTTTGCATTGGTCGAGGTGCCAACACTTGAAATAAGGGCGGTAGCACAGGTGCCGATATTTGCGCCAAGCACCAAAGGTATCGCCATTTCATAGGTGATGGTGCCTGTCAGCGCCAAGGCCTGAACGACACCAACCGTTGCGGCCGAGGACTGAATTATTCCCGTAAACACGGTTGATACGAGCAATGCAAGTATCGGGTTTGAGAATACTGTGAGCAAATCGGTAAAGCCGGGCAAATCCTTAATAGTTGCCGCAGCGTTACTCATAAGCTCCATGCCCGTAATAAGTATAGCAAAGCCTATAAGTATTGTACCTACATCTTGTTTGCTCTCTTTCTTTGCAAACATTTTCAGGGCAATGCCTATAAGGGCAAAGAAAAGTGAGAAAACCTCAGGTTTTAAGAGGGTTAAAATTGCGCCGTCGCCATCAATACCACTAAGGCTTAAAAGCCACGAGGTGAGTGTTGTGCCCACATTTGAACCCATTATGACGCTAAAGGTTTGGCCAAACTCTAAAATACCCGAGTTTACAAGACCAACAAGCATAACAGTGAGAGCACTTGATGACTGCACGGCTACAGTAATACCGGCACCGAGAAAAAAGGCTAAAACTCCCTTTGAGGTTACCTTTTTAAGTGTTTTTTCCATTCGTCCGCCGGCCATTTTTTCAAGGCCCTCAGACATAACACTCATACCATACAGGAAAAACACAAGGCCACCGCAAAGGTTTGCCAACATTATTACGAGTTCTCTTGGTGTCATTTGTTACTCCTTTCTTAAAACACGATGGCTTTTGCGATGTATTCTTCAAGTGAATCTATCGGAATACGCACTTGTTCCATTGTGTCACGGTCACGCACTGTAACACAATTGTCCTCCAATGAATCAAAGTCAAATGTAATACAAAGAGGTGTGCCTATCTCATCTTGACGGCGATATCTCTTACCAATTGAGCCTGCATCATCAAAATCGAGCATAAACTTCTTTGAAAGATTGTTATAAATTTCAGTTGCCTGTTCACTGAGTTTCTTAGAAAGGGGTAATATTGCCGCCTTAAAGGGTGCGAGGGCTGGGTGGAAATGAAGTACTGTACGCTTCTCTCCCTTTTCATCCTCTTGCTCATCATAAGCTTCGCAAAGGAATGCCAAGGTTACACGGTCAGCACCCAAGGAGGGCTCTATTACATAAGGAATGTATTTTTCATTTGTCTCGGGGTCAAAATATGACATATCGGTGTTGGCGTGGTTTGCGTGCTGAGTTAAATCGTAATCGGTACGGTCAGCAATTCCCCAAAGCTCGCCCCAGCCAAACGGGAACATAAACTCAAAGTCGGTTGTGGCCTTTGAGTAGAAGCAAAGCTCCTCGGGGTCATGGTCGCGAAGACGGAGGTTTTCCTCTTTCATGCCAAGGTTAAGCAACCAATCGCGGCAATATGCACGCCAAAAAGCGAACCATTCAAGGTCGGTACCCGGCTTGCAGAAGAATTCCAGCTCCATTTGCTCAAACTCACGTGTTCGGAAGGTGAAGTTGCCGGGAGTTATCTCATTACGGAAGGACTTACCTACCTGACATACACCAAAGGGCACCTTTTTGCGTGTTGTACGCTGAATATTCTTAAAGTTTACAAATATACCTTGTGCGGTTTCGGGGCGAAGATAAAGTGTGCTTGCCGAATCCTCAGTAACACCCTGGAAGGTTTTGAACATAAGGTTAAACTTGCGAATATCAGTAAAATCTCTTGAACCGCAAGAGGGACAAACAATGCCCTTTTCCTTAATGTATTCATACATTTTTTCATCAGACCAACCTGCAGGGTTATCCGAAAGGCCGTTCTCGGCAACATAATCTTCAATCAATTTATCGGCTCTGTGACGGGTTTTACAAACCTTACAGTCCATAAGGGGGTCGGAAAAGCCACCCAAATGACCCGAAGCCACCCATGTTTCAGGGTTCATAATAATAGCACTATCAAGGCCTACATTGTAAGGACACTCCTGAACGAACTTAAGCCACCAAGCCTTTTTAACATTGTTTTTAAGTTCTACGCCCAAGGGGCCATAGTCCCAAGAGTTAGCAAGTCCGCCATAAATCTCACTGCCGGCATAAACAAAACCGCGGCCTTTTGCAAGATTTACTATCTGCTCCATTGTTTTTTCGGTGTTTTTCATTTTTTCCTCCCTAACATTAAAGACACTGTGAAAAAATTCCACAATACCGCATTTTACTATATTTATGATATAAAATTTACTGCAAAATGTCAAGTGATAAACTTGACATATTTCACACCATAATATATACTATTATTGTGTATTAAAACTATATTTTAGGAGGGGTCTTTATGCCTTACAAACTTCAACTTCACAACATAGATTTCAAAGATTTTATTCAAGCCGTTGATACCTGTAAGGGTGATGTTTATCTTGAGACTGATGAGGGTGATGTCTTAAATCTTAAATCCAAGCTTTGTCAGATTATGGGTCTTGCAAACATCCTAAAGGGCGCCTCTATCGGTGAGGCTACCATTCGCTGTGCAAATGTTGAGGATGAAACCAAACTTTTCCGCTTCAACCTTTACGGCGAGAAGCCCGAAAAGGACTAATGGAGGTAAATTATGGCTGATTTTTTAACCTACAAGGATAAGCCCCTTGTGAGACAAGGTAATGAAATTTATTACGGCAATATGTCGGATAAATATATCATTAAATTAGAGATTTTATCCTACAAAAAAGAGGGCAACCTCGAGGTTGCCGATAAGGTAAAGGTTTTACTTATGCTTAGTGATACCGCGCTTGACCTTAAAAGCCGCATAATCAAGACTAGTGAAAAAAACGGTCTTTACGAGGCGATGGATATCGGCTCAATATGGCTTGAGCGCGAGCTTAAAAAAGAGGGCTAAAACAAAAAAGACTTGCAAGTTAACTTGCAAGTCTTTTTTTATTTATATAAATTGAAAACAAATCAGCAATATTATACCTAAAATAATACGGTAGTACCCAAATGCCGCAAAGCTGTTTTTACGAATAAAGCCCATAAGGAACTTTATCGCCAAGAGAGAAACAACAAAGGCGGTTATCATACCTGCGGCGAGAATCACTATCTCCACCGCCTCAAAGCTAAATCCAAACTTTAACAGTTTAAGCAAGCTTGCACCGAACATAATCGGCACCGACATATAAAAACTATATTCGGCGGCAACTGTACGAGAGGTGCCCAAAATCATTGCACCCAAAATAGTGGCTCCTGAACGTGAGGTGCCGGGGATTAGGGAAAGCACCTGAAAACAACCTATCAAAAGTGCAGTTTTATAATCTACTGCACGAAGCGTTGTGAGTTTGGGCTCGCGCTTTTTATTTATCGCCTCAACAACAATAAAGAGAACACCGTAAATAATAAGGGTTGCGGCAACCACATATTCATTATAGAATTTTTCGTTAAGCCAATCGTCAAGCAAAAGACCTATGACAGCAGCTGGCAAACAGCCGATTATAACCTTAATCCACAACTTAAGCGAGGACTGCTTGACGCCTACTTTACCCACTAATTTATGAACATTTGAGGTTTCTTCCCTTGTGGTAAACGGCCACAATTTATTCCAGAAAAGAAGTATTACAGCAAAAATTGCACCAAGCTGTACAACAACATCGAACACTTCCTTAAACTCCGGGCGAACACCCAAGGAAATAAAGCGTTCTACTATAATCAAATGTCCGGTACTGCTTATGGGCAACCATTCGGTAATACCTTCAACAACTCCCAAAAGCAGTGCCTTAAGCACATCTATCATATGTTTTCCTCCTATATGCCTTTATACAGTTTTATATAGTCGCCTGCCGACTTAGCCCAACTATAGTCGCCCAACATCGCACGCTTTTTAAGAATTTCCCAACCGTTTTTATCCTTGTAGCCTTCGGTTGCACGCCATACCGCATTTGACATTGCGTGGGCGTTATAATCGGCAAAGGTAAAGCCGTTGCCTACGCCATCGCCGCTATCACTTACAGTGTCGTTAAGACCGCCCGTACGGCGAACAACAGGAATTGTGCCATAGCGAAGCGCCACCATTTGAGCGAGTCCGCAAGGCTCACTTTTGCTTGGCATCAAGAATATATCGGCGCCTGCGTATATACGGTGGGCGAGCTGCGGTATAAAGCCTGTTTTGAGGGCCACCTTATCAGGATACTTTTGGGCCATTTCGGCAAAAAACGACTCATATTCCCATTCGCCCGAGCCGAGAATAGCAAACTGAACGCCAAACTTTAGCATATCCTCAAAGACACATTTCACAAGGTCAAAGCCCTTGTGTCCCGCAAAGCGTGATACTATGCCGATAAGCGGTGCTTCCGATTCGGGAAGTCCCATTTCTTTTTTCAATTCTACCTTATTTACCGCTTTTTTGTCAATGGTTTCAGCGGTATAATTTTGGTAAATCAAGGGGTCGGTTTCGCTATTATACACATCGATATCTATACCGTTTACAATACCTGTAAGCTTATAATCAAACTCTCTTAAAATCTCATCAAGCCCGTGAGCATAAAACGGCGTTTTTATCTCATTTGCATAGGTAGGAGATACCGTTGTTATACGGTCGCTCTCGGCCAACGCGCCCTTCATAAGATTTACGCAATTATCATATTCAAGAATATGCTCACGCTCTGCCGGTATACCTAAAACATCACCTAATATTTCCTTGCCGTACTTACCCTGATACTGAATATTATGTATTGTAAATACCGTTTTAATGTTTTGATAAAGGGGGTTATCCCTATAAAACGCGTTAAGATAAACCGGCACCATCGCCGTTTGCCAATCGTTACAATGAATAACATCGGGACAAAAATCAATATGCGGAATAATCTCAAGAACTGCGCGCGAGAAAAAGGCAAATCTCTCGGCATCATCAAAATGGCCGTAGAGGGTATCTCTCTTAAAATAATACTGATTATCTATAAAATAGTATATTACCCCGTTTAGCCTTGCCTCAAAGATACCGCAATACTGCCTACGCCACGAAACAGGCACTGTAATATGTGTGATAAATTTCATATTATCACGCAATTCCTTGCTTATCGTATCGTAAAGCGGCATAACTATCCTACAACCTACAAGACGTCTGCGAAGCGCCTTTGGCAATGCGTATGCAACATCTGCAAGACCGCCCGACATCGCAAAGGGATAAGCCTCGCTTGCTGCGTATAAAACTTTCATAATCTACTCCTAAACTGTTTTATCCTTTGATACAAATATATTCTTGCGTGCAGTTCCGCGAAGCTCGAACTCCTCGCCGACTGTACAGTTTTTATCCATAGTCACCCATTGAAGCTTAGCGTCTTTTTCAATCTTGCCGCCCTGCATAACAATACAGTCCTCAACAACTGAGCCTGCTCCTACCTGTGCGCCACGGAACAAAATACTGTTTTTAACAGTACCCTCAATAACACAACCATCGGCAACCAAAGAGTTTTCTACCTTTGCGTTAATGCCATAGCGTGTGGGCATATCATCACGGGTTTTTGTGTAAATGGGTCTTTCCTTGTTGAAAAGCTCTTTTCTGACATTTTTATCAAGAAGCTTTTTAGAAACTGTAACATAGGTTTCATTGCTGTCAATAACCTCACAGAAACCCTGTTGCTTATAACCCACTATCTTAAGGCTATGAAGGCTCGGCTTTAATACCTCGGTAGCAAAATTGATATAGCGGTTTTTATCGGCCTCGGTTATAAGCTCAATAAGCTTTTGCCTCGTAACCACCAAAACTGCAAGGCCAAAATCCATCTTGCCCGATACTTCCTCATTAAAGGTAATATCGGTTACCGTATCGTTTTCATCAAAACTCAAAAGCATAGTATCGTTTGCCGATTTGGGCGGTTTCCCGTTTTTATAGGCAATTGTAACATCGGCGCATGTTTCTATGTGCTTTTTAATCATTGCCGAAACATCGATATTGCCAACAATATTACCGTCACAAAGAACAACTAACTCCTCATTGCTTCTTGTTAAAAAGGTCATAACACCTGATAGAGCGTCTACATAGCCTCTATAAACGCCCGAATTTACTGTGCTATACGGAGGCAATATGAAAAGTCCGTTATTCTTGCGGTCAAGGTCCCACGGCTTGCCTGAGCCTAGGTGGTCCATAAGAGAGCGATAATTTTCCCTTGTGATTACACCCACCTTATTTATGCCCGCATTTACAAGGTTTGAAAGGGCAAAGTCAACAAGGCGGTATCTTGCTCCAAAGGGTACCGAAGCAATAGAGCGCACTTTTGTTAGCTCACTCACAAGATTATCATTTACATTGGCAAATACTATGCCTAAGGCTTTGTTTGTAATCATATTTGCTCACCCTCCTTGACGTTTTTGCTAAGCATAGAACCGGCCGAAACCTTTGCATTCTTGCCTATTTTGATTTTTTCAGCAGTAACCGCTATGCCCCATTCCTTTTTACCGGCACATTCTTCGGGGCTTTCTCCTATTTGTGCATTTTCGCAAACCACAGAGTTTTCACCAAGAATTGCATATTTGACATAAGCACCTTTTTTAACAACGCTACCGGGCATTACAAGTGAATATTCAATCTTTGCGCCCTGTTCAACTGTTACGTTTTCAAAAAGCACCGAATAATCAACATCGCCGTTTATTTCGCAGCCAACCGAAACAAGCGAATTTTCAATATTTGCATTATCGCCTATATAGTGGGGCGGCAAGGCGTTTGAACGGGAATAAATACGCCAGTTTTTATCGGCTAAACTAAGGTCGATTTTTGGGTTTAGCAAATCGAGGTTTGCATCCCAAAGCGACTCAACCGTTCCAACATCCTTCCAATAACCCTCAAACTGATATGCCATCATTTTTTCGCCTGCACCGAGCATTGCAGGGATAATGTCCTTACCAAAATCGTTTGAGGAATTAGGGGTTTTCTCATCCTTTTCGAGATAATCACGCAACTTATCCCAATTAAATATGTAAATACCCATTGAAGCGAGTGTGCTCTTTGGGTTTTTCGGTTTTTCCTCAAACTCATAAATTGTGCCATCGGGCAGGGTGTTCATTATACCAAAACGGGAAGCCTCATCAATTGATACATTGATAACCGCAATAGTAGCATCCGAGTTTGTTTCTTTGTGCTGTTTAAGCATCTTAGAATAGTCCATTTTATAGATGTGGTCACCCGAAAGTATCAAAACATATTCGGGGTTATATCTTTCTATAAAATTACGGTTTTGGTGTATTGCATTTGCGGTACCCTTATACCAGTCGCCACCCTTGCTACGCTGATATGGCGGCAAAACGTGAACACCGCCATCAAGACGGTCCAGGTCCCACGGCTTGCCTGAGCCTATATAATCATTAAGTTCAAGGGGTTGGTACTGAGTGAGCACACCTACTGTATCAATGCCCGAGTTTGTGCAATTCGAAAGCGGGAAATCGATTATTCGGTATTTTCCCCCATACGGCACGGCAGGTTTTGCAACCTTTTGAGTAAGCACACCGAGTCTGCTACCCTGTCCTCCAGCCAACAGCATTGCGACGCATTCTTTTCTTTTCATCGTTTGGCATCTCCCTTTATATTAGTCTTAAAATTATATTATTTGCTTGTCTCTTTTATTACCTTATAATAGGTAACGCTCATTGCAGGGATATTGATTTTGATAGAGTTTTCATATCCGTGCATACCTCTTTTAGTGCTTTTAACCGCTCTCGTTGAGGTTTTTAGCGACCCTCCGAATTTATCCCACTCGGTGCAAAACACAGGTTTATAACTTGCCTTATAAGGAACGCCTATCGAGTAGCCCTCCCTGGCCACAGGGACAAAGTTGCAAACTGCAATAATTTCATCGCCGTTTTTATCAATTCTACGAAAAGAGATTATACTTTGCTCATGGTCGTCATTAGATATCCACTGAAAACCCTCCCAAGAATAATCGACCTCATAAAGCGGCGGGTTTTCAAGATAAAATTTATTAAGCGCCCTCACATATTGGCTCATATCGTTATGGGCTTTATAATCAAGCAAGAACCAATCTAATTCCTGTTTGTAATTCCACTCTATAAATTGAGCAAACTCCTGTCCCATAAAGAGAAGCTTTTTGCCTGGGTGTGCCATCATATACGCATAAAACGCACGAAGACCCGCAAATTTCATTTCATATTCGCCCGGCATTTTGTTTATCATAGAGCACTTGCCGTGAACCACCTCGTCGTGTGAAATCGGCAAAACAAAATTCTCCGAAAAAGCATAGAAAAACGAGAAGGTTAAACAATTATGATTGTATTTTCGATAAATGGGATCAAGGCTTGAATAACGAAGCATATCGTTCATCCAACCCATATTCCACTTGAAGTTAAATCCAAGACCGCCGTGGAATGCGGGCTTTGTAACCATAGGCCAAGCAGTAGATTCCTCGGCTATCATAAGAACCGACGGATTGGCCGTAAAGGCGGCTTCGTTAAGGCGACGCAAAAACTCGACTGCATCTAAATTTTCTCGGCCTCCAGCACCGTTAGGCACCCACTCGCCGTCACGTCTTCCGTAATCAAGATAAAGCATTGAAGCAACAGCATCAACACGGATACCGTCAATATGATATTCCTTTAACCAATAAACCGCACTGCTTATAAGGAAGTTCATAACCTCCACTCTGCCAAAATCAAAGACTGCGGTTCCCCATTCCTTATGCTCACCCTTGCGCCAATCGGCATATTCATAACAAGGTGTACCATCAAAACGGTATAACCCAAACTCGTCTTTAGGGAAGTGGGCGGGAACCCAATCAAGAATAACACCTATCCCGTTTTTATGCATTATATCAACAAACTGCATAAAATCGTGAGGGGTGCCATACCTTGAGGTAGGCGCATAATAGCCTGTAACCTGATAACCCCAAGAGCCGTCAAAGGGATGCTCTGTGATGGGGAGAAGTTCTATATGCGTATACCCCATCTCCTTGACATATTCTGCCAAGGCGTTGGCCGCATCTACATAATTATACAAATTACCGTCAAAATGGCGGCGCCAAGAACCCAAATGAAGCTCATAAATATTAACGGGACTTTCATAAATGTTTTTCTTGTTTCTCTTTTCAAGCCATTTTTTGTCCTGCCATTTGTAGCCCGATATATCATAAATCTTTGATGCGTTATTTGGAGCCGTTTCATAATGGCGTGCATACGGGTCGCTCTTAAGCAAAATCTCACCCGATTTAGTACGAATCGCATATTTGTATGAATCAAACTGCTTTGCCGATTCTATTTGTGCCTCAAAGATAGAATCGGTAACCTTATGCATAAAATTGGCGTTTATATCCCATCCGTTAAAGTCACCTACAACCGAAACGCTTTCAGCATTAGGTGCCCAAACACGAAAAATGACCCTATCCTCCAAAGAGAAAGAACCAAGCAATTCATAAGCATCGTTACACAGCTGATTAGAATAATTTTCAAGTCTTTGTTTCATTTACATCGCCTTTTTCTATTTTCTATTATTATTCTAACACTTATTATGGTATATTTCAATACAATTTTTGTATTTGTTGCATAATTTTGGGCGCAAAGTTAAAAAACTTTTTATCTATTTTGTGCAAATTATACATTTTTCGAGCAAATAGACATAAAAAAACACCCGAATTTTCACTCGGGTGTTTTAATATTTTGCTGAATTAATCGTTTACATACGGTAACAAAGCAATTTGGCGAGCTCTCTTAATAGCTATTGTAAGCTTTCTTTGGTGAGCAGCGCAGGTGCCGGTTGCACGGCGGGGTAAAATCTTTGCACGTTCAGAAACGAACTTGCGAAGACGAGCAACATCTTTATAATCGATAGTTTCGATACGGTCAGCGCAGAAGTGGCAAACCTTGCGGCGCGGCTTTCTTGCACGTGACATTTTATCGTTCTTTTCCATCGTAAAAGCCTCCTATTAAATTATTAGAACGGCAAATCATCATCAGAGCTGTTTTCAATCTCAACAAACTCATTTGCACCGGCGTTGCTGAATGAGGGCGCAGCCTCAACTGCCGAAGCGCTGCCGTCACGCTTTGACTCAACAAACTGAACATTGTTTGCAATAACCTCAAACGCTGTTCTGTTCTTTCCGGTATCCTTATCAACGTATCTGCGGGTTTGAATAGAACCCTCAATGCCAATCATACTGCCCTTTTGGAAATACTTTGTAACAAACTCGGCAGTTTGACGCCAAGCAACGATATTGATAAAATCAGCCTGGCTCTCCTCGCCTGCTTTATAGCGGCGATTTACGGCGATAGAGAAAGATGTTACCGGTGTGTTGTTGCCGGTGTAGCGCAATTCGGGGTCAGCAGTAAGTCTGCCTGTTAAAACTACTAAATTGAACATTTATACTTCCTCCAAAAGAATTAGTCTTCTTTAATAACCATTACGCGAAGAACGCCTTCGGTAATGCCTGCTACACGCTCAAGCTCAGCGGGGAACTCGGGAGCAGAAGTAAACTTTGTGAAAACATAATAACCGTCAGTTTCGTAATTGATAGGATATGCGAGCTTGCGCTTACCCCAATCGTCAACGTTATCAACGGTACCGTTTTCAGCAATAAGTGCCTGGAATTTCTCCTTAAGAGCAGCGACACTCTCGTCACCGGCCTTTACCGAGAAAACCATAGCTACCTCGTACTTATTTGTAACCATCTGTTGCACCTCCTTATGGACATTTGGCCTTAACATTTCGATAAGGCAAGGAAATTTTTGCCGATATTAACCGACAGTACAATGTATTGTAGCACGAAAAAAATTCAAAGTCAACAGTTTTTTATTGATTTTAATATATTGCGGTGATATAATATCGGTGAAAGGAAGTGCTGTTATGTTATTGGCGATAGATGTTGGCAACACTAATATTACGCTTGGTCTTTACAAGGATAATGTTTTGCGCGTTACCGCAAGGCTATCAACCGACATTAACCGCACCCAAGACCAATACGCCATTGAGATTAAAAATATTTTGTCGCTCCACTCGGTATCTCCCGAGGAAATTGAGGACGCTATCGTTTCAACCGTTGTTCCTCCCGTTGGTGCCACGGTAAGCCGTGCGGTTGCCCTGCTTTGCCATATCGTCCCATTTGAATTGGGTCCCGGCGTTAAAACAGGGCTTAATATAAAGATTGATAATCCCGCCCAATTGGGTGCCGACCTTGTTGCTGCTGCAGTAGGTGCCTTGAACGAATACACTACCCCCTGTATCGTAATCGATATGGGCACTGCAACCACAATAAGCGTAATTGATAAAAACGGTGCTATGATAGGCGGTGCAATTACTGCAGGAGTAAGCCTAACCCTTAAGGCGCTTACACAGAACACCTCGCTTTTACCCTCAGTTAACATCGACGCTCCGCCGAGCCCCATCGGCCGTAATACTGTTGACTGTATAAAGGCAGGCCTTATATACGGCACCGCAGCAATGCTTGACGGATATATCGAAAGAATTGAGGAGCAGCTCGGCTGTTCCGCCACCGTTGTTGCAACGGGCGGTCTTTCAAGGGAGATTATTGCCCACTGCCGCCACAGTATTATTTACAACGAAAACCTGTTGCTTGACGGTCTTCGCATAATCTACGAAAAGAACAATTAAACACTTGGTAATAACCGTTTTGACGGATTACAAATATGAATTGTATCCCTTTTGGGAACAGTATCGGAGGTTTTAATATGTCAAATCAAACTAATAGAACACAACAAACCAAAAAGGTTGTTGTAGGCGCAATTATGACTGCTCTTGTCATAGTCTTTCAATGGATAGGCGGCGTTACAACCTTTTTTGGCCCGTTTTCGACTGCAGTAGGTCTTATCCCCATCGTCTTGGGTGCTTGCCTGTGCGGACCTGCTATCGGCGCTTGGCTCGGCTTTGTATTTGGTATGGTTGTCTTGATTTCGGGCGGTGCGGCCTTGTTTTTCGCATTTAATGTGCCGGGAACCATCATAACCGTTCTTGCAAAGGGCATCGCCTGCGGACTTGCTGCCGGTTTAATTTATAAGCTGGCTCTCCGCTTTAACCGCTTTGTTGCCACGCTTTTCGCAGCCGTAATTTGCCCTGTTGTGAACACAGCCGTGTTTTTGCTAGGTTGCTTTGTATTTTTTATGAATAGCGCCGATGCTATCGCAGGCACCTTGCAGCTTGAGGTTTCGGGTATGGCTTTGTTTTGGGCCTTGGCAATGGGCAACTTTTTAGTTGAAGTGCTTTCAAACGCAGTTTTGTCACCCGTAATCGTCAGGGTGCTTGCCTTTGCAAAGAAATAAATTGTTTTTCACGCCCTCCGATTTGGAGGGTGTTTTTTGTCACTAAGGCAAATACTCCCCCTTTATATACAAGATAAGTTTATAAATTTTTAACAAATATTCATAAATTTTCAAAAAAATGCATTTAACCCCTTTTAATTTTTTGAAAATGTGGTATAATGAATTGCTACCCTTTTGTACGGTGAGATTCGAAGTCACCGTATTTTTTAAGGGTTAAAGACTTAAAAACCAAAATTCAGGAGGTAAAAGTATGAGTCAAAAGTTTGTATACCTTTTCTCAGAAGGTGACGCAAGCATGCGTGAGCTTCTCGGCGGTAAGGGTGCTAACCTTGCAGAAATGACCAAGATTGGTCTTCCTGTTCCTCAGGGCTTCACCGTTACAACAGAGGCTTGCACACAGTACTACGAAGATGGCAGAAAAATCAACGATGATATTCAGGCACAAATTATGGAATACATCGAAAAAATGGAGGGTGTTGTTGGCAAGAAATTCGGCGACAAGGAAAATCCCCTTCTCGTATCGGTTCGTTCAGGCGCACGCGCTTCAATGCCCGGTATGATGGACACCATTTTGAACCTCGGTCTTAACGAAGAGGTTGTTGAAACAATGGCTGCAAAGTCAGGTAATGCTCGTTGGGCATATGACTGCTACCGTCGTTTCATTCAGATGTACTCTGATGTTGTTATGGAAGTTGGTAAGAAGTATTTCGAAGAGCTTATCGACAAGATGAAGGAAGAAAAAGGCGTAACTCAAGACGTTGAGCTTACCGCTGATGACCTTAAGGAATTGGCTTCTCAGTTTAAGGCTGAATACAAAGCTAAAATCGGCAAGGACTTCCCCTCTGACCCCAAAGAGCAGTTGATGGGTGCAGTTGAAGCTGTATTCCGTTCATGGGATAACCCCCGTGCTAACGTTTACCGTCGCGACAACGATATCCCTTATTCCTGGGGTACCGCTGTTAACGTACAAATGATGGCATTTGGTAATATGGGTGATAACTGCGGTACAGGTGTTGCCTTTACTCGTGACCCCGCTACCGGTGAGCCCGGCCTTATGGGTGAGTTCCTCACCAACGCACAGGGCGAAGACGTTGTTGCCGGTGTTCGTACACCTATGCCCATCGCTGAAATGGCAGAGA
This sequence comes from Acutalibacteraceae bacterium, assembly GCA_045601525.1. Classification (GTDB taxonomy): domain Bacteria; phylum Bacillota; class Clostridia; order Oscillospirales; family Acutalibacteraceae; genus SIG565. Next base: position 2,232 of record JAZRZR010000050.1, on the reverse strand, counting down.
AGTTCCCTGCTGCTTTCGAAGAATTCAATAAAGTTTGCGCTATTTTGGAAGACCATTACCGCGATATGCAGGATATGGAATTCACCGTTGAAGACGGCAAGCTCTATATGCTCCAGACCCGTAACGGTAAGAGAACCGCTAAGGCTGCTCTCAAAATAGCTTGTGACTTGGTTGCCGAGGGTATGATTGATAAGAAGCAAGCTGTTGCTATGATTGACCCCCGTAACCTTGATACACTTCTCCATCCCCAGTTCGACCAAAAGGCTCTTAAGGCTGCTACACCTGCAGGCAAGGGCTTGGGCGCATCTCCCGGTGCTGCTTGCGGTAAGGTTGTATTTACAGCTGAAGACGCTGAGGCTTGGAACAACCGTGGCGAAAAGGTTATCCTCGTTCGTCTTGAGACTTCACCTGAGGACATTACAGGTATGAAGGCTTCACAGGGTATCCTCACAGTTCGTGGCGGTATGACTTCACACGCTGCCGTTGTTGCTCGTGGTATGGGTACATGCTGCGTATCCGGTTGCGGCGAAATCGTTATGGATGAAGCTAATAAGAAGTTCACTCTTGCAGGCAAGACCTACAATGAGGGCGACTATATCTCTATTGACGGTTCAACAGGTAATATCTACGATGGTATTATCCCCACAGTTGATGCCGCTATCGTTGGCGAGTTCGAAACAATTATGAACTGGGCTGACGAGTTCAGAACCTTAAAGGTTCGCACAAATGCTGACACACCTGCTGATGCTAAGAAGGCAGTTGAGCTTGGTGCTGAAGGTATCGGTCTTTGCCGTACTGAGCACATGTTCTTCGAGGCTGATAGAATTGCAGCATTCCGTGAGATGATTTGTGCCGATACAGTTGAGGAGCGCGAGGCTGCTCTTGATAAGATTCTCCCCTATCAACAGGGCGACTTTGAGCAACTCTACACAGCTCTTAAGGGTAACCCCGTTACCATCCGTTTCCTTGACCCGCCGCTTCACGAGTTCGTTCCTACCGAAGAAGCTGACATCAAGGCTTTGGCTGATGCACAGGGCAAGAGCGTTGAAGATATTAAGGCTATCATCTCATCTCTCCACGAGTTCAACCCCATGATGGGCCACCGTGGTTGCCGTTTGGCTGTTACCTATCCTGAAATTGCCGCTATGCAGACTAAGGCTGTTATCCGCGCCGCAATCAATGTTCAAAAGGCTAACCCCGATTGGACTGTTAAGCCCGAAATTATGATTCCTTTGACCGGTGAGCTCAAAGAGTTCAAGTTCGTTAAGGATATCGTTGTTAAGGTTGCCGATGCTGAAATCGCTGCTGCAGGCGTTGAGCTTGCTTATGAAGTTGGTACAATGATTGAGATTCCGAGAGCTTGTCTTACAGCTGATGAAATCGCAAAAGAGGCTGACTTCTTCTGCTTCGGTACTAATGACCTTACACAGATGACCTTCGGCTTCAGCCGTGACGATGCAGGTAAGTTCCTCTCTGCTTACTATGATAAGAAGATTTATGAGAACGACCCCTTCGCTAAGCTTGACCAGAACGGCGTAGGTAAGCTTATGGATATGTCACTTAAGCTTGGTAAACCAGTAAATAGCGCACTTCACTGCGGTATTTGCGGCGAACACGGCGGTGACCCCGTATCAGTTGAGTTCTGCCATAAGATCGGCCTCGACTATGTATCCTGCTCACCCTTCCGTGTGCCCATCGCACGCCTCGCCGCCGCACAGGCAGCAATCAAAGAAAGCAAATAATCGCTGACTTTATAAAACAAATCTATCCGCCCGAAGAAATTCGGGCGGAGTTTTTATGCAAAGTCCTTTTTATCGGACACAAGGTGTGATATAATATAATCACAGAGGTGAGTAAAAATGGGAATTGAAAAATCTCGCAAAAGTTTTTTGGATTTATTACGAATAATAGCGTGTTTCCTTGTTATTGTTAATCATACAAACAGTGTGATTTTTCTTAACACAGCCCCAAAAAATCCAACATGGTTTATTTCTCTTACATATTTTTTTATCTCTAAAATAGCTGTGCCTATATTTTTTATGATATCAGGATACCTGTTACTGAATAAAAAAGACAGCCCCAAAAAATCCTTGCAAAGATTTATTCGAATTGCTGTAGTTTTAATTGCTTGTGGCTTTATCTATGCGGTATATAACACTTGTGGTGAGAATCCAAATCCATCTTTTTTAACTATCATTAAAACGACTCTTTCTACATACTATCGTTCTCCCA
>JAZRZR010000049.1:0-3800 GCA_045601525.1 Acutalibacteraceae bacterium | reverse complement strand
CTACAATAGGAAGATACTGAATATAAGACATTTTTTCTGCCATTCCACGCAAAAAGAATCACTATATATTTTACATTCTCCACCCCTATTTTGTCAAGTATATTATAATGCCGAAACTTTTGTGTTTCGAAAAACTACACTCATTTTAATTATTGCTTTATTTTGAAAAAAATAATCAAAGAGCATAAAAAAAGACCTCGCAACAGCGAGGTCTTTTACTCTAATTATTTTACTATGTTTGCGATATAAGCGGCCATCTCATCAAGCTTGCTATCAGCACTTTGAGCCAAGGCGAACTGATTTCTCGCACGGTCAAGATTATGGTGTTCGCGATGAATTCTAAAGTATGTATCACCATTTAAGTAGTCGGTAAGGAAGCGAATTCCACACTCGTATGTTAAAAGCACTACCGAGAAAGGCAAAAGTTCGATTTCCTTTTCATTAAGCACATTTTTGGTTTCAGAAAGATAACCATCGGTAAATGCGCGGAACTTATCCATATCAAAGTAAACCTTGCTTAAATCGGTTTCGTCCTCTGCCGCCGACGAGCCTGCAAAACGCAAAGCATCGCCATAATCATAAAGATATGAGCCGGGCATAATAGTATCAAGGTCAATAACGCAAACACACTTTAATGTATCCTTATCAACAAGCACATTGTTAAGTTTTGTATCGTTATGTGTAACACGAAGCGGAATGCTGCCATCGGCAATACCATCAACAACAACGCCTATGCGCTCCTTCATAGAGCGTGCATATTCAACCTCTGCCTTAACCGAAGCCAAACGACCCGCCTTATCATCGGCAATTGCCTGTTCCAAATCAGCAAAACGCTTTACTGTGTTATGGAATTTGGGGATTACCTCAAAGAGTGTATCAGCGGGATAATTTGCCAACATTTTTTGGAATTTACCGAAAGCTGATGCAACCGAGGATAAAACCTCAGGGTCCTCAGTTGAGTTGATGCTTATTGCATCAATAAAGATAAGCAAGCGATAATACTCGCCTTCATCGGTTTTATAAAGATTTTTACCGTCAAGGGTTTTAAGTACGGTAAGGCTACCCCTTTCGGGATTGCCTCCATCTTTTATAATAATATCATGCAAATACTCGGTAACTGCAACAAAGTTTTCCATAAGCTTTTCAGGATTTGTGAAAACTATATGATTGATTTTTTGCAAAAGATAAACCTTATCGGCTACAACACGGTAGGTGCTGTTTATATGGCCATCACCATAAGGAGCTATTTCTTTTATATCCTCTTCTTTAACGCCAAACTGCGTCAAAATCCCTGATAAATACTTATCCATTTAGACTTCTCCTCAAATTAGTTTTTACTATAAATAACGATTAAATCATTGTGTAACTGAAGAATAGATGCGGGAACTTCGGGGGTTATAGGACCAAAAAATGCCTTTTCTACAATATCCTTTTTTGCGGCACCGTTAGCGATTAGAAGCACCTTTTTAGCATTCATAATAGCACCGATACCCATTGTAAGAGCATATTTCGGAACATCATCCTCACTGGCGAAAAATCTTGCATTTGCCTTAATTGTGGATTCATCAAGCTTTACCTTGTGGGTGGGTTTTATAAAGAACTCATCCGGCTCGTTAAAGCCAATGTGACCATCAAGACCGATACCAAGCAGCTGAATATCAGTGCCGCCGAGCGAAGCGATTTTCTTATCGTATGCTTCGCACTCTTTATCGGTATCCTCAGCCACGCCGTTTGGCACAAAGGTGTTTGCCTTATCGATGTTGATGTGGTTGAAAAGATTATTATCCATAAAATAGCGATAGCTTTGGTCGTTATCAGCGGTAAGACCTACATATTCATCAAGGTTTACCGAAATCACCTTTGAAAAATCAATATCGCCGTTTTGGTTTTTCTTGATAAGTTCCTTGTAAAGACCAAGGGGTGATGAGCCGGTTGCAAGGCCTAAAACACTATCCTCTTTAAGAGTGACCTGAGCCGCAATAATATTGGCGGCCTGGCGGCTTAATTCCTCGTAACTTTCCACTTCAATAAATTTCATAGTTTTTTCACCTCAAAAATTGTTACATTATATTGTACTACATTTTGCCATTTTTTGCAAGATGCAAAAAATGATACCCAGTACAATAAAAATGTTCACTATTATTTTATCCCAAAACGCTCGATAATATAATCCATATCCTTATCTCCTCTACCTGAAAGGTTGATGAGAATTGATCCATTTTTCATTTCTTTTGCAAGTCTTATAGCGTGAGCAACGGCGTGTGAACTTTCAATGGCGGGAATAATACCCTCAAGGCGAGAAAGCTTAAAGAATGCATCTACTGCTTCCTCATCATCAACAACATCATACTTAACCCTGCCGATTGAATGCAAAAATGCATGTTCGGGACCTGCAGCGGGATAATCAAGACCGCTTGCTACCGAATAAACAGGAGCAGGCTCGCCGTTTTCATCCTTAAGCATTATACTGTTAAAGCCGTGCATAATGCCCTCTTCACCGAACTGAATGCTTGCAGCGTGGTCGCCAAGTTTCGAGCCTCTTCCTAAAGGCTCAACGCCGTAAATATCAACGGGGTCATTAAGGAAGCCCGCAAAGAAGCCCGCCGAGTTAGAGCCGCCACCCACACAAGCAGTAATAGCATCGGGAAGATGACCCGTCATATCCAAAAACTGCTCGCGTGCCTCAATACCCACAACCTGTTGGAAATCGCGCACCATCATAGGAAAGGGATGGGGACCAAGAGCTGAACCGATACAATAAATACAGTCCTTATACTCTCTTGAATAAGCATCAAAAGCCGCATCAACCGCTTCTTTGAGGGTGGCGAGGCCATGAGTAACCTCAACAACATTTGCACCCAAAATTTTCATTCTTGCAACATTGGGAGCTTGCTTCTTTATATCAACCGAGCCCATATAAATATCGCACTCAAGGCCAAAATAAGCCGCCGCAGTTGCTAATGCAACACCGTGTTGGCCTGCGCCTGTTTCGGCGATAACCTTTTTCTTGCCCATATATTTTGCAAGCAAGGCCTCACCCATACAGTGATTAAGTTTGTGAGCACCTGTGTGGTTAAGGTCTTCTCTCTTTACATAAAGTTGAACATTGCCGATAGAATTACTAAGTCTCTCAAGATGGCTTATGGGTGTGGGGCGACCTTGAAATTCCTTTCTTACACGGCGCAATTCATTTATGAATTTGCGCGACTGGCAAATCGAAAAATACGCCTCGGTAATTTCAGCCATAGCCGCATTCAATTCTTCCGAAATATAGCGACCGCCATATCTGCCAAAATAGCCGTTTTCATCGGGATAATGCTTAAAATAAGTGTCGAAATCTACATTGTTGAATTTCATAAAAATACTCCTTTTTAACCCTGGCTTAAGGACAATAAAAAGCCCCAAGCGTCACGGGACACTTGGGACGAAATAACAATTCCGCGGTACCACCCAAATTAAAACATAAATGTTTTCACTCATAACGCATACTACATACGCGGTGCCTATGATAACGGAAGCACACCCCGTCAAAGCCTACTTAATTCGGTTTGCCCTCAAAAGCCCATTCACACCGCTGCGCCTACTGCCTCACACCAACCGCCAGTTCTCTTAAAAACGCCTTGCGTTGCTACTACCCTTTTTCATCGGTTTTATTTTTTGTAATTATATCACTATATATTCACTTTGTCAATAGTATATAAATTCACAAGGCGGTTTAAGATAGGCAACTAAAGTCTCACCTGATGCTTCAACTCGGCCAAACAAAAAAGATATTTTCTACATTTTTGCGTATGAATTCG
>JAZRZR010000048.1:0-1893 GCA_045601525.1 Acutalibacteraceae bacterium | reverse complement strand
TGAGCTTAAAGACCTAAAAAAATGGAATATGCAAAATAAAAAGTAACACAAAAGGCATCTTCGTGTATAATGTAATAACCGAAATTCAGGTTGCATTATGCGGAGGTGCCTTATGCGTAGAAAACCCCACGACCCTAAACGAAAGTATGTCTTGCTTGCGGCCTTTGCGGTGGGATTACTGCTTGCGTGCTATTGCCCACCCAAGTTTTTAATCGCAGTTTTGGCGGCCGCCGTTATTGCGCTCGGTATAGCGTGTGCACGCTGTTAACCACAGTTGGAGGACTTTATGAAGGTTGTAACAATTAAATCTCCTAAATTTTTAGCAGGTATTTTAAGACTATTTTTCGGAATAAAAAACGAAACGGTGAACTAAAATTTTTACATAAAGGGCTGCAGTTTTTACTGCAGTCCTTTGATTTTATTACAAAGCTGTCACTTGGCATTACAAAACTGTTACTTGACAGTAATAATATGCTTTTTTATAATGAAGGCAGAAAGGGGTGGGTTTTATGAAAAATAGAACTAAAATTACAATAGCTTTGTTGGTTGTTATATCATTGGTTTTGGTGGCTGCAGCAATTCTTATTCCTAATTTCATTAATTATGAGCCCGCCGATATTGAAAACAAAAAGTTAGTTCCACAGAGGCTGATTTATAATTGCGATGGGTTAACTGAAAAGTGGGTTGAGCCCAGTTATGCTATCAGAGATAATACTCTATCCTATAGCCTTGTTGGTGAAATGCCTATAAATGAATATTCTTATACTGATTTAGGTAAGGTTTATGAAACCGAGCTAACCGAAGAAAATTTCGATAAGCTTTTTAAAAATAACGATGGTTGGGCCGATAAAAATAACGCTGAGTATTTTAGGAAAAACGCAATAAAGGTGCTTAGAGCCGATGTTTTAGAATGGGTTAAGCTAAGTAAGCTGCCCTACGGCGAAAGATTTTACTTGTGCTTGTTTGTAAAAAACGATGTTTATATCTGCCATTACAATAATAATGAAATGCAGTATGTGTATTGTATGAAAATCGAAGAATTTGATAACAAAAAAATAAACCTACCATAGTCCTCTATGGTAGGTTTTAATTATTTAATGGTTATCTTAATATCTCCCGTATCGGTGGTGATTTTGCATTTGCCGCCACTTAGAGTTTCGGGAACATTAACGGCACCCGTATCGGTGCTTGTGATAAATACCTTGTCTGTCAATAGAATTCCCGTAACATCGCCCGTGTCGGTGCGAATGTTAATCTCGGCGGCATCACAGCCATCAAATTTAATATCGCCCGTGCTTCTCACAAAATTGAAATCTCCACTTGCAACAACATTATTTAAGGTAAAATCTCCAGTGTCACCTCTTGAAATAAGATTGTTGCACTGAATATTATTAAGCTCAGCCTTACCGGTTGAAACGGTTATGTTAGCATCGGTGCAGCTTGCATCTGATACCGCTATTTTACCCGTTGAGGTGGTAAGCTCTAATAGACCAAGGCTCGACCCTTTAACAGAAATCGAACCTGTATCGGCTTTAATTTTAAGCTTTTCTATAACAGTGGCATAGAACTCGGTGCTGCCTGTGCTAAGCAAAATGTTGGCATTTTGGAACTTAAACTCTTTAGGAATTTTAACATCTCCCGTGCTTGCTTTTAAAAGCAGGGAAGAGTATTCATTATTTGGCAAATAAAGGGTTATTTTAGGCGAGCCGAAATTAATCCCAATATAATGATACCAAGCCTTTTTATTAACCTTTATTGTAAGCGTATCATCCTGTACGCCAACTGAGTGCTTTTTATTACTCGCCTCATAGCAGACAATTTTGCATTTGCCATCATCCGATAATGCAAAAATTATATCCGCTGTGTCGCTTTCAAGCGAAATGTTTTTAAAGT
>JAZRZR010000047.1:0-20584 GCA_045601525.1 Acutalibacteraceae bacterium | reverse complement strand
AATTTATCAGTGTTTTTGAATTCGATTTTAGTGGGTGTGCCGTTCTCGTTAGTTTCGATATCAATGAATTTGTTGTAAATTCTATCCTTATCATCAAACTTAGGAGCATTATTAGCAGTTTTTATCACCTGTCCTTTAGTAAGCTCAGGAATAGGCTCTCCTGTGGGATTGAGAACGATTGCATAGAACAAGCAATCCTCACCACCAACAGCGATCATACCGTGCGGTGTGCTACTGTTATAGTAGATTGTATCACCGGGTCCTAAAACCTCACTGTGCTCGCCCACTTGCACCTTTAGGTGACCACTAATTACGATATCACACTCTTGGCCTGAGTGAGTAGTAAGCTCAATATCCTTCTTTTGAGCCTCTTCGTTATAAACACTATGTACATAAAGCGGTTCGGCAATTTTATTTTGAAAAGCTGCAGCAAGGTTAAAATATGTCATACCGTGAGCCTGTTCAATTTTCTTACCTGCACCGGCACGAGTTATAACCATTGATTTAAGCTTTGGACTATGACCTTCGATAATATCGGTTACATCAACGTTAAAGGCAATGGCACAACGATAAATAAAGGCAAAGTTCAAATCGCTGTTGCCGGCTTCACAGTCAAGATATTCACTTACTGAGACATCGGTTTTGGCGGCCATATCTTCAGGTGTTAAACCTTCAATTTCGCGTAACTCTTTAATACGCGCTGCCATTTCCTTGATTTTGAAATCAAGACCCGTAATTTGATTCATAAATACCTCCAAAATAACTTCGGGATACAAAAAACTCGTCCCAAAGAAGAGTAAAATCTTTGAGACGAGCCATAATCAACCCGCGGTACCACTCAAATTGCAGTAAACTGCCTCTCGTTCGGATTCAAACAAATCCTATGCTTTTACGCAGCAGATACGGAAAGGTTCTACTCACCGATAAGGTTTTCTTCCTTTCAACTCAGAAGCTACATATATGACCTTATCGTTTGTTGATTTGCACCGAATCTCAACTCTCTAAAAAACTTACCGTCATATACCTCTTCTTCAACGCATTATATATTACTAAAATATTTTATCATATATATAAATAAATGTCAACAAAAATTAGAGCTTATTTCTCATAATTTTTCCGCTGATTGTCTTAGGTAATTCTTTGCGGAATTCAACGATACGAGGATACTTATAAGGAGCGGTATGTTCCTTAACATATTTTTGAATTTCGGTCTTTAATTCTTCGGTTTCTTCGGTGCCTTCTACAAGAACTATGCTTGCCTTAACAACCTGACCTCTAACCTCATCAGGAGCAGCCGAAACGCCACACTCAAGAACATAAGGCAATTCCATAATTACATTTTCAATTTCGAATGGTCCGATACGATAACCCGATGATTTAATTACATCATCAATACGGCTTACATACCAATAGTATCCGTCCTCATCTCTATAGGCAACATCGCCTGTATGATACATATTGTCATGCCAAGCCTCTTTTGTGCGCTCATCATCATTATGATAACCTAGGAACAAACCACAAGGAATCCATTTATCAGTTCTTACAACTATTTCACCGTTTTCTCCGTCTTCTACAGGATTACCGTCAGTATCAACAATATCTAAATCGTAAAGCGGAATAGGCTTGCCCATCGCACCGGGCTTTGGTGTTGTACCAACAAGATTACCTATACAAAGTGTTGTTTCAGTTTGACCAAATCCTTCCATAATTTGAAGACCGGTCGCCTTTTCAAATTGATAGAAAACCTCAGGATTAAGAGCTTCACCTGCTGTTGTGGCATACTTTATAGAACTTAAATCATACTTAGATAAGTCCTGTTTTATAAGCATACGGTACATTGTTGGTGGCGCACAAAATGTTGTTATTTGATACTTTGCAAACATTGGCAAAATCTTTGCTGCATCAAAACGGTCAAAGTCATAAACAAATACTGCACCTTCGCACATCCATTGACCATAAAGTTTGCCCCAAAGAGCTTTACCCCATCCTGTTTCGGAAATGGTAAAGTGCAAACCATCGGACATTACACAATGCCAATATTTAGCTGTAATAAAGTGTCCTAACGCATATTTATAACTATGGGTTGCGATTTTAGGATATCCGGTAGTACCCGAAGTAAAAAACATAATCATGGGGTCGTCACCACAAGGGGTGTCGACTGTGCGCTCAAAGTGAGTGCTGAATAGAGCTGATTCATCATCAAAATCATGCCAACCATTCTTTTTGCCGCCCACTAAAATTTTAAGTGCTAAATCAGGGCATTTTTCTGACGCCATATCGACTTGATTAGAAACATCGCCATCAGCAGTACATACAATAGCCTTAACATTTGCAGCCTTAAATCTGTACTCAAAATCATGCTCTAACAACTGATTTGTTGCCGGAATTGCGATTGCGCCAATTTTGTGAAGCGCCAAGATTGAGAACCAAAACTGATAGTGTCTTTTTAGCACAAGCATTACCTTGTCACCCTTTTTAATACCGAGCGACTTAAAGTAATTAGCGGTTCTTGCTGATGCTTTTTTAATATCTTTGAAAGTGAATTTTTTATCATTCAAATCATTATCGACATAAACCATAGCCGTCTTATCAGGGTCTTTATCGGCAATGGCATCAACAACATCAAAAGCAAAATTAAACTTATTTTCGTCATTAAAAGAAATTTCGGTTAATGTGCCATTTTCATCTTCTTTTGTATTTATGAATTTCTTAACAAGCAAATCATCGGTTTGGCGTGCAGCAATAATAGTTTGGTTAATTTTTTTCTCGGGAATAGTTGTGTCACCCGAAACAACTACGGCACAAAAAACACAATCTTCACCGCCAACAGCAATCATGCCGTGAGGTGTGCTACTGTTATAATAAATGCTATCGCCCTCATTAAGAATTTCGGTGTGATTACCAACCCTCACCTTGAGGCTACCTTGCAAAACAATGTCGAATTCCTGACCTGAGTGGGTTGTTGTATGGATAGGTTTATCCTGTAATTCGGCAGAATATTCATACTTAACCCAATACGGCTCAGCAAGTTTTTTACGGAACAAGGGGGCCAAGTTGCTAATATCAATACCATCCTCTTTTGCAGTTGTCAAGCCCTGTCCCTTTCTTGTTACTGTATATGAAGAAAGGTTTGCACTGCTACCCTCTAAAATATCGTTAATTCCTATATTGAAAGCAAGCGCACACTTATGAATAAAGGTGAAGGGAAAATCAACAGTGCCACTCTCATAAGCGATATACTCATCAATGGAAATATCAGTCTTTTTAGCCATATCTTCAATTGATAAGTCGGCAATTTCACGCATTTCCTTAATTCGAAACGCAATCTCCAAGAGTTCGTTTTTCACATTCTTTTTGTCCATAAAAATACCTTCTTTCAAAAATAAAAACTCGTCTCAAATTTCTTTGAGACGAGTTGAAAAATCATACCCGCGGTACCACTCAAATTGCAGAAAACTGCCACTCTCGAGCTCTAACAAGCCCTATGCTTTTACGCAGCAATACGAGAAATCCTACTTGGTCACCCTTTGGGACTTCCAGCTCAGAAGGGATGGGAACTTGAAAATTTTGCCTATCGGATTTACACCCTCACCGACTCTCTAAAAGGAAAACAATCGTCCGTCTTCATCATAGCTTTTTAATTTTTTAATATTCTAACACCAAAAAAGTGTTTTGTCAAGCAAAAAATTACAAATCGTTTGCGATAATATCATCAAGAGTTTCTCTGCGAACTCCAACATAAGAATCTCCATCCTTAAGAATAACCATCGCAGGACGCGGAATTCTATTATAATTCATTGCCATTGAGAAGTTATAAGCACCCGTTGTGCAAACAGCAATAATATCGCCGCGAACTGCTTCAGGTAATGTAACAGCAGGCTGAATTATATCGCCACTTTCACAACAACGGCCAACAACATCACAAAGGAAATCAGCCTTTTGATTAGCTTTGTTTGCTACAAACAAGGTATATTCCGATTGATAAAGTGCATATCTCGGGTTATCCGACATACCACCATCTACCGAAATATAGTTTTTATAACCGGTAATTTTTTTAACGCTGCCAACGGTATAAAGTGTCATACCTGCATCAGCCACAATACTTCTGCCGGGTTCTAAAATAACCATAGGCATTTTAAGTTCCAAAGCGGCAACTTTTGCCTTGATATGATTTGCAACCTGTGTGATATTTTCCGAAACGCTCATTATAGGGTCTTTTTCGGTATATCTTATACCGTAACCGCCGCCAAGGTTTAATTGCTCACAAATGAAGCCAAATTTTTCCTTGACATATGCAATAAAATCAAGCATGATTTCAGAGCCGCGTAAAAATGTATCCGAATCAAACACCATAGAACCGATATGGCAGTGGAAACCGCAAAGTTTGATATTTTTTAAGGTTAAAGTGTATTTAACAATTTCCTCAGCCTGACCTGTTTCGATAGCAGTTCCAAACTTAGAATCAACCTTGCCTGTATTAACTGCCTCATAGGTATGGGTATCAATACCGGGGGTTAATCTTAAAAGGATATTTTGAACAATCCCCTTTTCACCCGCTATTTTTTCAATGGCATCGAGTTCTTCAAAGCAATCAACAACAAAGTAACCAACCTTGTTATCCATTGCAAAAGCAACATCCTCGTCTGTTTTGTTGTTGCTATGGAAATACGCATATTCCAATGGGAAACCTGCCGCTTTTGCGGTGTAAATTTCACCGGGAGATACAACATCAATGCACATTTCTTCTTCATCTACAATTTTGTAGATTTTTTTGAAGGAATTAGCCTTGCTGGCATATAAAACCCTAAAACCACCCTCGCCGTAGTTCTTGCGCATTGCATCAACATAGGTGCGGCAATTTTCTCTTATCTTATTTTCGTCGAGCAAATATAATGGGGTGCCGTATTTTTGGGCTAAATCAGTAACATCCTGACCCGCAAAACAAAGATGCCCCTTATCATTTATTGAAATATTATCGCAAATCATTATTTTTCCTCTTTTACAAAACGATTATAAATAGCCTTTATAGCCTCTTTACAGTCCTTTTCATCAACACCGATTATAATATTCAACTCACTTGAGCCTTGGTCAATCATACGAATATTTATGCCCGCTTTTGCAAGTGAATCAAAAACCTTTGCAGCAGTACCCGATGCACTTATCATACCACGACCAACAACTGCAATCAAAGCAAGATTTTCATAAAGAGTAATAGAATCAGGGTTAACGCTTTTTACAATATCGGCAGTAATATTACCTTTGAACTCGCGAATATCATCGGTACGCAAAACAATCGTCATAGTGTCAATACCTGAGGGCAAGTGTTCGAAGCAAACATTATGATCCTCAAGTGTTTTAAGAACTCGTCTTGTAAAGCCAACCTCAGAATTCATCATATCTTTTTCGATATATATCGCCGTAAAGCCTGCGGTACCAGCAATACCAGTAATAACGTGCTCGGAACTATCAGTAATGGATTTATCAACAATCATAGTGCCGAGATCCTGCGGGGCGTTTGTATTTTTAATATTTATCGGGATACCCACCTGTCTTACGGGCAAAATTGCCTCATGGTGAAGAACAGTAGCACCCATATAAGAAAGCTCACGAAGTTCTCTATAAGTGATTTCAGATACAGTCTTTGGGTTTTCAACAATTCTTGGGTCAACCATTAAAAGACCTGATACATCGGTCCAGTTTTCATATATATCAGCCTTTACAGCGCGAGCAACGAGTGAGCCAGTAATATCAGAGCCGCCTCGTGAAAAGGTCTTTATGGTTCCGTTAGGCATACTGCCGTAAAATCCAGGAACAACCGCATATTCATAACCTGAAAGCATTTCGGCAATCTTGGCATCGGTAAGTTTAGTATCAAGTGTACCGTCTGCCTTAAAGAAAATGCAAGAACCTGCATCAACAAAAGCAAAGCCTAAAAAGTTCGCAAGAATTTTTGCATTAAGGTATTCACCACGACTTGCAAAAAAATCACGACCTGCATGGCTTGAAAACGCAAAACGAATATTAGCAAAATCTTCCTCTAATGATAAAGATAAGCCTAAATCTTTAATAATATCGCGATATCTTTCTTCTATGGCCGAAAAAGCCTTATCGGTATATTCTTTATCAAAGCAATGTTCATAGCAATCAAGCAACATATCGGTTACCTTTATATCGGCGGAAAATCTCTTTCCGGGCGCCGAAGCTACAACATAACGCCTTTCTTTTTCAGCTTTAATAATTTCAGCAACCTTTTTGAATTGTGCTGCGTCGGCAAGTGAACTACCACCGAACTTCAAAACCTTTAACATAAAAAACCTCCAAAAGTACTAAAAGGATAGCCTATAACAAAGCTATCCTGAAATAATGCAAAAGAAAAATTTCAAGGATAGCACTCCGCACATTTGTGCGACAACAAAAAAGGTATTAACCCAGTTTGCCAGAACAGTTTTTCGCCTCAACTGCCTTCGGCGCTACTCCCTTTCGTTTTTGCAACACCTGCGAAGGTTTACACGAAAACTACTTATGATATAACGCACCTCTATCACGACAAAATTTTAACATAAGTGTGTTAATATGTCAATCTGTTATTTATTAAATCTCTATTTTGAATAAATTTGCGGCGTTTTTATACAAAATTTTGGATTTTTCGTCTTCATTTAGGCTTAAATTCACAAAACGCTCAAGTTCTTTAAGGGGGCTGAAAACAGGATAGTCAACACCAAACATAACCTTATGCGCCCCATATTTCCTAATAATTTCTACTGCTTTTTGTGGCTCGAGCCAATATAGTGAAGATGATGTGTCCACCATAAAATTATCAAATTCCGATAGTGTTTCGGCAGCAGTCTCCCAAACCGACCAACCACCCAAATGCGCTCCTATTACAGTTAAATCAGTATATGTTTCAAGAATTGGTTTTAATCGATTAGGATTAGAAAAATCAAAACGATTATCCCCTGTGTGAATAAGAATCGGCAAGCAGCCTTCACATAGTTCGTAAATTTTCAGGCAACGATAATCATCAATCTTAAATTTTTGAATATCGGGGTGCAATTTCACGCCTTTAAGACCTAAAGCAATAATTTGCTCAATATCACCTTTTATATCACTGCTATCGGGGTGTAAAGTACCAAGTCCCGAAAACCTTTTAGGGTTATCGGAAACCGATTTTGCAATAAAATTGTTTATTGAGGGAACTTGCTTTGGTGTAGTGGCAACCGAAAATATTATATGGTGTGTAATATTTGCCTTTCGTGACTCATTTTCAAGGTCAGAAAGTGTGCCGTTGTGAGCCACATCAATCCCGTAAAAATCACCGGTTGCCTTTGAAGCAGCCAAAGCAATTTTATCGGGATAAATATGACAATGTGAATCGATAATTTTCATTATGCAGTTTCAATGCTATTCGCCTTTTGAAGACCAAGCTTTTCAATAGCATTTTCTCTCATCTTATATTTAAGAATTTTGCCGGCCGCATTCATTGGGAATTCGCTAACAAAATCAACATAACGAGGACATTTGTGTTTTGCCATACTAGCCAAGATAAACTGTTTCATTTCGTCCTCAGTCATAGTTTCGTTATCCTTTAAGATAACGCAAGCCATAATTTCCTCGCCATACTGTTCGTCAGGAACGCCAATAACCTGAACATCCTTAACCTTTGGATTAGTGTAAATAAATTCTTCAATTTCCTTAGGATAAATATTCACACCGCCACGGATAATCATATCCTTAAGGCGACCTGTAATACGGTAATTACCGTCCTCAGTCTTGCAGGCAAGGTCTCCGGTATGCAACCAACCGTCCTTATCTATGGCCGATTTTGTGGCTTTGGGCATCTTATAATAACCCTTCATTATATTATATCCACGAGCAACAAATTCGCCAATTTCACCAACAGGAAGTTCTTCATTAGTTTCAGGGTCAACAATTTTGCACTCAACCTCAGGCAAAGCTCTCCCCACAGTACCAACACGAACTTCAAGTGAATCATCAGTTGAGCTCATTGTACAACCTGGTGACGCCTCAGTTTGTCCATAAACTATTGTAATTTCACTCATATTCATTTTATTTACTACATCTTGCATTGCAGTAATCGGACACGGTGAACCGGCCATAATGCCTGTGCGCATATATGAAAAATCAGTTTTATCAAAATCGGGGTGTTCAAGCAATGCAATAAACATAGTAGGCACACCATGGAAACAAGTTATACGCTCTTGGTTTATGCAAGCTAAGGCAGGCTTTGGCGAAAAATACGGTAAAGGATAAATAGTAACTCCGTGGGTCATCGAGGCAGTCATAGCAAGCACCATACCAAAGCAGTGGAACATAGGCACCTGAATCATCATACGGTCAGCCGTTGATAAATCCATTCTATCACCAATACATTTACCATTATTAACAACATTATAGTGTGTAAGCATTACACCCTTGGGGAAGCCTGTCGTACCCGATGTGTACTGCATATTACAAACATCATTAGGATTAACAGCGGCTGCCATACGATATACCTCTTCAAGCGGAACATTTTCGGCACGCTCTAATGCTTCATTCCATTCAAGACAGCCTTCTTGACTAAAACCGACAGTTATAACATTGCGCAAGAATGGAAGCCTTTTTGCATGCAAAGGACTTCCCTTTTTAGTTGTTTTAAGTTCAGGACAAAGTTGATTTATAATTTCCGCATAGTTAGAGTCACGATATGAATCGATTAAAATCAAAGTATGGGTATCTGACTGCTTAAGCAAATACTCAGCCTCGTGAATTTTATAAGCGGTATTTACAGTAACCAAAACAGCACCGATTTTTGTGGCCGCCCAAAAAGCGATATACCATTGCGGAATATTTGTTGCCCACATTGCAATATGCGAGCCTTTTTTAACACCCAAAGAAATCAAAACACGACAAAATTCATCAACATCATCTCTGAATTCAGAATATGTTCTTGTATAGTCAAGCGTTGTGTACTTAATGGCATATTGGTCGGGAAACTCTTCTACCATACTATCGAGCACCTGTGAAAATGTTTTTTCAATAAGTGCCTCTTTTTTCCAAATATAATTACCGGTATTTCTTTTGTTGAAATACAACTGCTTTTTACGGCGAGACGGAGTTACAAAGCGTGACATATAGTTAACGAAATGAGAAAAAATAATTTCCATATCGTCAATTTCCTTAAGCCATTCTTTTTTCCATTCAAGAGAAATAAATCCGTCGTAATTTATTGAAGAAAGACCATCCATAATTTGCTCAACAGGCAAATTGCCCTCGCCGATTAAGCAATAATTAACATTACCGTTTTCATTAATAGAGTCCTTAATATGAACGTGTTTAATATATGCGCCAAGATTTTTTATGGTTGTTTCAGGCTCTTCATTACAAAATGTATAAGGATGATGAGCATCCCAAAGAGCAGCAATATTATCGCTTGCAAAACTCACAAGTAATTCCTGAAGTTTGGCTGTATTGGCAAAATATCCCGTTGTTTCAATTAAAACTGTAATGCCGTTTTCTTCGGCAAAGGGTAAAATTGCCTCTAATGTTTTTTTGACATTTTCGATATCAACTTCGCTATTCATAACATGAACACGCACATATTGAATATGCAAATTCTTGGCCACAACAATACAATCATTAATTTCATCAAGATTGTTTTGAGTGAATTCAGCAATATCACAAACCGAATCAATACAAGGTAGAGAAATTCCTAAATCGGATAATCCCCTAACGGTAGCTGCCGCATTATACTTATTAAACGGACCGTTTTTATCCGAAAGACCCTCTTTTTTAATATCGTGAATTTCTATACCAGAAAAACCTGTTTCTTTTGCGATATCGCAAAATTCTTCCCAAGTTGTATCTCTCCAACCATTTATAGAAAAGGAAAGTTTCATATTAATTCTCCTCGTAAACTATCTTGTTCAAAGCGTTAATATATGCCCTAATACTTGCTCCGATAATATCAGTAGAAATACCGGTGCCGGCATAGAGTTTTCCGTTGTTTCGCAATTTAATTAGGGCGTGACCCATAGCCTCTCTACCCTCAGTAACCGATTGAATTTGGAAATCATCAAGTTCGTAATGATGGCCGATTACCTGCTCAATAGCAACAAAAGCCGCATCAATAGGACCATCTCCAATTCCAACGCCTCTTAAGGTTTGGCCTTCTTTAATAATCTCAAGGTTTGCGGTTGAGTTTATAATGTTACCACTGTTTATTACATAAGTTTCAAGTGAATAGGTGTTCGGAACTTGTAATGCAACACTTGCGATAATTGCCTCAAGTTCTTTTGCCGTAACTGTTTTCTTTTCGGCAATATTCTTAAACTCGTTATAAACATTGTTACAATCCTCTTCGGAAAGGTCATAACCAAGTTTTTCGATTGCCTTTACAACCTCACTCAAATCATCAAAACTGTTAAGGACAAAGTTTTGTATGTCTGCAGATGGTAAAATCATCTTTGTTTTTGAATTGATTTTATTTGATACAATTCTTAAAATTTGTTCAACACTTCGCTGCGATTTTGTAAGGTCAACAGAACACGCCATATCAAGTTCGGCGCCTTTTATACGCATAACCTGCAAAATAAAGTTAAGGGATGTGGTTTCGGTATTCACGGCACTGGTCTTAATTTCACAAGCCCCTGCTATCAATGAAGCGATTGAAGATGCAACCGCCATATCAATTGCATTGTTGCACTCAACACCCAAAGAAACATTTTCGGGTAATACAGCCAAGATTTCTTTAACAAATCCTGCAAAATCATTAGGCATCATAAGGCCTGCATTGTCACTAACTGTAACCACATCGGCACCGTTTTCAACCGCTGTATTGATGGCTTTAATCAAAAATTCTTTTTCTCCGCGAGTAGCATCAAGCGCAATAAATTCAACTGTATATGATGCTTCTTTTGCAGTTTTAACGAGAATTTCAATAAGTTCAATTATCGCCTTCGGCTTTTTATGGCACATATATTCCATTTGAACAGTAGATACCGGAACAGGAATTTGAATGCGCGCCGATTTTGCTTCTTTTAAGGCTTCAACTGCATTTTTAACACCCTCAACCGACAAATCTACAGGCAAGGCAATAACGCTATTATCGGCAAATTTCGAAGCAGTTTTAACGAATAGTGTATCCGCTGCCTTATTAACAATTTGCGGCAATTCTATAACATCAACATTTATTTTGTTTAGCAATTTAACAATTTCCATTTTTTCTCTAAAGCCCAAAGCAAATTCGGTGCTCTTAGATACTTCCTTTAATGTAACATCGTTGAGTTTGAATTTTTTCATAATTTTACTCCTTAACAAAAAAATAATCCCTGAAACAGCAAACTGTTTCAAGGACGAATAAAATCCGCGGTACCACCTTGATTACCGAAATATACGGTCACTCTTCAGGTTCAATCAAACCTATAGCCATGATAACGGGGCATCCGTAGCAGCCTACTCGAAAAACTTTCAACGCTCTACTCCGGAATGAGACTGCGAATTCGCACTGTATTGCCTTGCACCAAACAGCAACTCTCTAAAATCATAAGCAAATCGCTTAATTCCATCAAAGTATTTAAGATTTTTTCCAATTATATCACCAAAATAGCCTTTTGTCAAGCCAAATTTCGAAAAAAAGATTGACATATAAAATATACTTTGGTAAAATTTTTTTGTAATTTTTTTAGTGAGGTGAAAATAATGGACGCGGACGGTAGTAACGGCATAATCAGTTCTTTTGTGCAAATATTGTTTTGCGCCCCTTATTGTGCCAAATAATATTTTGCAACTAACATTATGCCTGCTCCAAATTGTAAATGACTGTCATTTACATACACTACAAAACGGAGGTAGGAAAAATGGAAAATACTTTTACAGTAAACAAAACCTTAATTGCTTTAATTGAAAGTAAAAAATTCGGCGTTGTTAAAGAAATTTTGATAACAATGAACAGTGTTGATATTGCCGAATTGCTTGAGAGCTTACCAAGCGAAATTTTGATAAGAGTTTTTAGACTTTTGCCAAAAGAAATAGCCGCTGAAACCTTTGTTGAAATGGAAAGCGACCTACAAGAATTGCTTATCAAAGGTTTTTCGGATAATGAACTTAAACAAATTATAAATGAAATGTATGCCGATGATGCAGTTGACATTATCGAAGAAATGCCGGCCAATGTTGTAAACCGAATATTAAAACAAACAACACCGGCGATGCGTAAAGATATCAATAGTTTGCTAAAATACCCTGAAGACAGTGCCGGTAGCGTGATGACCACTGAATTTGTTGCACTAAAATCGGGCATTACTGTTGAAGAAGCGATAAAACAAATACGAAAATCAGCCGTAAACAGCGCTACTGTAAACACTTGTTACATTACACAACGAGATAGAATTTTGTTGGGCTTCGTCGAGCTTAGTACACTTATTATTTCTAACGAGGACGCTCTTATAGATGATATAATGGAGCGTAATATTATTTCGGTAACCACTGATGTTGACCAGGAGTATGTTGCAAAAACTTTTAATAAATACGATGTTTTGGCCCTCCCTGTTGTTGATAACGAAAACCGCCTTGTTGGTATTATAACAGTTGATGATGCTATTGATGTAATGGAAACCGAGGCCACCGAGGATATTGAAAAAATGGTGGCAATTTTACCAAGTGAAAAAAGTTATTTCAAAACAGGTGTTGTTAAAACTTTTTTAACAAGAATTCCTTGGTTATTACTTTTGATGGTTTCGGCCACATTTACCGGACTTATCATTAGCAGTTTTCAAGAAAAATTGGCAATATTCCCCGCTCTGATTGCTTTTATCCCTATGATTATGGGTACTGCAGGTAACTCAGGTAGTCAAGCCTCGGTTACAATTATTCGTAGCATTTCCTTAGGCGATGTTCACTTTTCAGATATTGGCAAAGTAATCCTTAAAGAGATAAGGGTTGCCTTTTTGTGTGGTATAATTCTTACTGCAGTAAATTTTGTAAAAATTTGGCTTGTTGATATTTTGTTGTTAAACAATGGTGCTAATCTTTTAGATAACCTTGTAGTTTGCTTAACCTTGATGGTTACAGTTATTATTGCCAAGATTGTGGGCTGCACCCTTCCGCTTTTAGCACAAAAGATCGGGCTGGACCCCGCCGTTATGGCAAGCCCCTTTATCACAACAATTGTTGATGCGCTCTCCCTTTTGGTATATTTTCTTATTGCGGCGCTTATATTATTCTAAAATCAAAAAAGAGTTGTCTTTTCGACAACTCTTTTTTTCTTATACTCTTTCTTTTCCAATAAAAAATATTGCTATTAGCCCCGGACCCGCATGCGCACCGATGGTTGCACCGATTTGTGAATAACGGGTACCTTTGAAGTTAGTTTTCTTGAAAATTGCCTCTTCGGCTTCTTTAGCGAAATCAAGAGCATCGGTATGTGCGATGTAAATGTTTTGAGTTTCAGGCGCAATGCTCAATTCATTAATCACTTCAGAAATTCTATTGATAATCGCCGATTTCCCTCTCACCTTTTCCATTGCTACAAGGTGGCCATCATAATCTAACTTTAATATCGGTCGAATTCCCAAAACATTTGCAACAATCATACTGCCTTTACTCAGACGACCGCTTCTATTAAGATAGGTTAAATCATCGGTAGTATATATTGCGTGAATATTATGTCTTGTTTCCTCAATCCACTTAACAATTTCTAAAGGTGTTGCACCACTTGCACGCATTTCAACCGCTTTATCAACCAAAATTGCAATTGACATTGAAGCTCCTCGTGAATCAACAACAAAAATTTGTGCATCTGGATATTCTTCCAATAATATTTCTCGTGCAATTAATGCATTATTATATGTTCCTGAAATTGCACTACCTAATGTAATGTTTAGGATTGGTTTGCCCTGCTTTACAAAAGGAGTCCAAAAATCAATAAACTCGGTAGAGTTAATTTGGCTGGTAACAGGTTTAGCGCCATTTCTCATTTGATTGTAAAACTCAACTTGGTCATCAAAATTCATTGAATCTTCGAATGTTTTTTCATCAATTGAGTATTTTATACGGATGGGTTCAATACCGTTAGCTTTACAATACTCGTAAGATAAATCGCAACCCGAATCAGCCACAATAATAAAATCGTTCATATATATCTCTCCGTTCAAAGCATAATAACGCAAATTGCTTTGCAAATCTTATTATAGTGTTTTAACCAAACGGAGTCACCCTATTCAACAAATTGCAAACTCTACTATACTTTTTGCCTTCTCTACTTAAAGTAGAGGCCTTAAATTCTTTCAAATTGTTGTTTTAATTTGTCAATTATTCGCTTTTCAAGCCGAGAAATATATGATTGTGATATTCCAAGTAAATCTGCCACTTCTTTTTGAGTTAGTTCCCTTTCCCCTAATAATCCAAAACGCATTTCAATTATCTCTCTTTCCCTAACACCAAGTTTTGATACCATATCCAATAAAATATGTTTTTCATCCTCGTTTTCAACATCTTTGAAAACATCATCACCCTCACTTCCTAAAACATCTGAAAGTAAAAGTTCGTTACCGTCCCAATCAATATTTAGAGGCTCATCAAAAGAAATTTCTGATTTTTGAGATGCGTTTTTCCTTAAATACATTAAAATTTCATTTTCGATACATCTTGATGCATAGGTGGCAAGTTTTATATTCTTTTCAGGGCAAAAGGTGTTTACTGCTTTAATTAAACCAATGGTTCCGATAGAAATCAAATCTTCCACATTGGTTTGGTTTGTATCGAATTTTTTTGCAATATAAACTACCAATCGCAAATTATGTACAATGAGATTTTTCTGCACATATTCTTTATCAGTTTCAAATTTTTCCAATAACGCTTTTTCTTCTTCAACACTTAATGGTGGCGGTAATGTTTCGGGGCCGTCTATATAATAAAGACTTTTTGCAGGAAATAATTTCGCAATTAAACTATATAAAAGTATTTTAAGTTTTTTCATAACAACTACCTCAATTATTTAATAATATTTCAGGGTTCAAAATCGCATCAAAATCATCCGTGAAATTAGTGTTACCAATTACCAAAAGCGGATTGCTAAATGAATACGATTGGTTATCAAAATATAGAAAAACTTTATCGCATCTAATTCCTTCTAGAATTTGCTTTCCTGCAACAGTTTTGCAGGGTAACATTCGATATCTATTGGTATATTCTTCACTTCTTAAATTGAAATTTTCGCCAAATAATTTTACAAATAATTTTTTCGATGCTATTATCACAATGTTTTCGCTAAATAAATCGGAAACCGAATTTCCAGTATCAAATATCCCAACAACTTCCTCTCTTTTATCCTTAAAGAAAATTATTAAATTTGTTCTACTTGCCGTTATGGCTTCCCTCTTTGTAAAATAACCGATAATAGTAAATGCAAGATAAAACAAAATTGAAAACACAATCAAATACATAACAGAAACATCATAATAGACAACCGAATTGTTTATATAGACTGCATTTGTTTTTGTTAACGACCAAAGGCAATACATAGCACCTGCATAAACAAATGTTATTATGTAAAAACAAAAAATATTGCGGAAATAAATTTTTGCTTTATTATAGCCAAAACTTATTAAAATACAAAAAGCCGCAACAATAAATTTAACGCCCAATTCAATAAATAAATTTTGTTGCGGTATCACTATCAAAAGCGCTGTTAGTCCCCCAAACAAACTGCCCATTAAAATCCTAATTTTTTTATATGAAATTTTGTTGATTTTAGCGCATAAAAGCAAAATAAAAAAGGTAACTATTACATTTACAAATATTAACACATCAAGGAAAACCGTCATCTAAATTACCTCCGCAAATTTATTATAACGGAAGATGAAAGTAATATTTGTCGAATAAAATATCATAAAAAAATAAACACGGCCGAAGCCGTGTTTATTTTAATATCCATACGGGAAATCAAAAGTGCCACTATTGTTATTGCTGTTTTCTTCGTTCGAATTTTCCTTATAACTTGAACTGCTTTCCGAAGAGATTAGCTTGGCTGCTAAAGTTTCATTTGCTCCGTTTTTACGAATAACCTCAAGCATAATCGTATCATTGGGTTTTGAGCTTTCTATCACATCGAGTAAAACATCATCGCGTGTGATTTTAACCCCGTTAACCGCTACTATATAATCACCCTCGACAATTTTACCATACAATGAGCACTCAGCATCGACCGAGGCAACACGAATACCTGTTGGTGAATTTTGTAATTGAGCGGTAACCGAATCAATCATAGTATAGCTTATACCAAGACGAGCACGGTCAATAACCTTACCATTAGTAATAAGCGACTCAACAACCAATTTTACCATCCTCGAAGGTACTGAATATCCAACACCCTCATATCCTGTTGCCATCTTTTTAGATGAGGTAATTCCAATAATTTGACCATAAGCATTAACCAAAGCGCCACCCGAACTACCGGGATTTATAATTGCGCTTGCCTGAATATGTTCAATAGAATAATTACCATCCGAAAGAATTCTTCTATCAGTAAAAGAAACTATACCGCTTGTAATTGATGAAGGAGCTGTTGCATCAATCGGTCTTCCAATAGCGTAAACCGTTTCGCCATAAGTCACATCAGCCGAATCACCAAAAGTTGCTGGATAAAAGCCCGAAGAATTTATTTTTAAGACAGCTAAATCAGTACGTGAATCACCTGCCACAAAGGAAGCGTCATATTCCTTATTATCATAAGTGAAGACCTTAAATTTAGCGTTCGGAACATCGGCATAAATATGGTCGTTAGTGATAATATAACCATCTTCAGAATAAACAACACCACTTGCCTGACCTTTAACACCGGTGGAATCATAAATTAAAATACCAACAACCGATGGATTAGCAGCATCATATACTTCTTGACTTGAAAGTTGAGTTTCATTATTGGGTTTAGGCGCCAACTCGGGATATATATCGTTTTTAGCGCCCTTACCTATATCTAATTTTGCAATAAAATAACCGCCCACCGTGGCTGTGCACAACAAAATAAGAATAATCAAAGCGCCGAGAAAGACTTTTAGACCCTTCTTGTGATTTTGGATTTCCTCAACTGAAACTATTGGTTCAAGTTCCTCTTTTGAAGCATCAATTATTGTATTTTCTGTATTTTCCAATACTTGAGGTTCCAACTCTTCATTTTCAAGTTCGATGTTTGCTTCTTCTTGAACAAGATTTCGCGACTCTTCGTCTATAAAATCATTTTTTTCAAATTCGTTCATTCAAGTCACCCCTTTTAGAGTTACGCGGTAAAATCACCTTAAATATAGTATAATCGTTTTCTTTGCTTTCTGCAAGTATTTCTCCATTGTGGAGATTTATGATAGTCTTTGCGATATACAAACCAAGACCCGTGCAATTTTTTTGTGTTGACCTTGAACGGTCAACCTTATAAAATCGTTCAAAAATTGAATTTAACTCATTTTGAGGGATGCCCTCGCCAGAATTCTTAATTGAAAAATAAACCTTATTAGCATCGCCGATTAAATTAAATTGAATATAACCGTTTTCATCGGTGAATTTAACGGCATTATCAACCAAATTATAAATTACTTGATATATTAAATCGTTATCCGCAGATAAACTTTGTGATTCAATTTTATCAAGACCGATAATTTGTAAATTTTTTTCTTCAATTTGCAACTCACGGCTTATAACAACATTAAAAATTGTTTCTCTTATGTCAAAATCAGTAAGTTTAATTGTTTGTTGACCAGATTCAAGTTTTGCTAAACTAAACATTGCTTCAATAACACGAGATAATCTATTTACCTCAGATGCTACAATATCAAGATAATGTTTGTGCTCATCCTTTTTAATAGTACCATCAAGAATACCATCGATAAATCCGGCAATGGTAGTCATTGGTGTGCGAAGTTCATGAGAAACATTTCCAATAAAACTTCGACGCATAGTTTCAAGTTTTGATAACGAATCCGACATATAATTAAAAGAAGCTGCAAGCTCGCTTAATTCGTCGTTTCCCTTAACCTCAATTCGATGAGAAAAATCGCCTTTGGCCATACATTTGGCTGCAGTTGACATTTTTTTGAGAGGCTTTGTGAATTTATATGCCGAAAAATAAAAGGCAATACACATTAAAATTATTGGAACAATCCATGTATAAAGAAAAATTTTAGATACCTTTTTGGTTATTCCCCTTATACTTTCGGTTGATGCCGTTGAAAAAACAAAACCGACATCTTCGCCATAAAAATTAGTGATTTTTACACCATATACAAAATATGGTTCAGTATAAATTCCGTCCATCGTGCTTATTTGCTTAAAGTTATCATTGCTGCTTTTCAATAAAATATCATTAGATAATATGTGCTGGTTATGAGCGCAATCTTTACCTTGAGCAAATGAATCACAACCGCAAATAACAACACTACCGTTATTATCACAAATAAAAATATCAGTGTTATTTACTGCGTTTTGTGCTCTAATAACATTATAAATATTTCTCTTGAAGTTTGCTGAGTTAAAATCAGTTTTTACAATTTGCGAAACGGCGATACAGTTTTTTTCAAGAGCTGAATATTTTTCTTTTGAAAAAAAGTTTGATATAACAAAGTTTAGAAGCGTTGATGTTATTATTAAACTAACAAGAAAAATCGCCAAAGTTGTGCCGAACAGTTTATTTAACAACTTAAATCTCATAAACCACCATTATTTTACCTCAAATTTATATCCTACACTCCAAACAGTTTTTAATGACCATTTATCAGATATGTTTTCTAATTTTTCTCTCAAGCGCTTCACATGAACATCCACAGTTCTTGAATCGCCATAATAATCAAAACCCCACACCTCATCTAAAAGTTGGTCCCTCGTGAAAACTCGATTGGGCGAAGACGCCAAATGAAAAATAAGTTCTAATTCTTTTGGCGGTGTATCAATAAGTTTGCCATCAACCTCAAGTTCATAGTTTGTAAGGTTGATTCTTAATTTATCAAAGCAAACCTCTTTAATATGTTCATCATTTTTTTGTGTGCGCCTTAACACTGCTTTAATTCTTGCAATAATTTCTTGAGTGTTAAAAGGTTTGGTAACATAGTCGTCAGCCCCTAATTCAAGGCCTAAAATCTTATCAAACGGCTCACCCTTTGCAGTAAGCATTATTATTGGAACATCACTATTCTTTCTGATTTCCCTGCAAACCTGCCAACCATCAAGTTTAGGTAACATTATATCAAGCAAAATCAAATCTGGAGTCTCATTTTTGAATTTATTAATTGCTTCGAGGCCATCGTTTGCCAAAATAACTGAGTTGCCGTCTTTCTCAATATAGAGCCTTAATAATTCACAAATATTTTGGTCGTCATCAACGACAAGAATCTTAATTTTCGACATAAAAACACCTCCAATAATATGCTACAATAAAAATCAAATAATTTTGTTAATAAAATGTAAATAGTAAAAAAAGGCCACCCAAAATTTTGGGTGGTCAAAAAAATGTTCAAACCGAAAATTATTCAGCGTCCGAATTTTCTTTCATTTTTGCATAGCATTCGCTGCAATATACCGGACGGTCGTCACGCGGAACGAAGGGTATTTTTGCAGGACCACCACAAGCACTGCAAATCGCATCGTGATACTCACGAGGACCTCTGGCAGCATTTTTGCGCTTGTCGCGGCAAGGCTTACAACGTTGGGGCTCATTTACAAAGCCTTTTGACTCGTAAAACTCCTGTTCTCTTGCTGTGAACACAAATTCTTCGCCGCAGTCCTTGCAGATAAGTGTCTTGTCTTCAAACATCTCTTTTTTACCTCACTTGATTTTCTTTTCCCCTGTACGGACTTGCACCGTAATCTTTATAAAAATGTTCTGCTGTTGAACTACGCGGGGATATTTATATTAAAAATTTTTAATATCCAAAACCTTTTTTCTCGCTCTTTGTAAAGCGTTACTTACCGATTTAGTTGATACCGATAATTTCTTGGCAACCTCTTCATAGGAACCATAATAGTTAAAATTGACAAGAACAGTAAACTCAAAATCGGAAAGAGAATTTTTTACCATTTCAAAAAGCACATTTCTATTCTCTTTTTCAATAAAAAGTTGTTCGGGAGAACTAAAAGAAATAGTATGCTCATCATCGAATGGTACGGTTTTTTGCGCGGGAACATTGCTCTTATTTTTAGAAGCACGACAGTAGGAAATCAATGCATGTTCGATACATACTGAAAAATAAGTAAAAAATGAAGACAAACCAAGATTATACGATTTTGCGGCATAATATAATGCAATAATGCCCTCTTGATAAAGGTCTTCAAAATCTGCCAAGTGTGAAAAAGAGGAACACTTTTTGGAAATTAAAACATCATACTTTTTGGTGAGTTCGGCAAAGGCTGAATCATCACCTTTTTTGATTAAATCAATCAAGCAAAAATCCTGCTCATTGTTTAATTCAATCTCCTTGTTAGATGCCATAATATCTCCTATATTACTCCAATAACACTATTTCGTTAATTTTAACCTATTTTTTTAGTTTTGTCAAGTATTTTTGTATATTTTGTTTAATAATGGGAAATGTAATTTATTCCATCA
>JAZRZR010000046.1:0-10906 GCA_045601525.1 Acutalibacteraceae bacterium | reverse complement strand
CTGTGCTTGGCAAAAAGGAACTAATGAAAACCTAAACGGTCTTTTAAGAGAGTTTTATCCTAAAGGCAGAAATCTTTCTCGTGTGAGCCCTGTCACTCTAAAAAAGAACCTGGCGTTGATCAACGCCAGGCCCAAAAAGGTTTTAGGTTTTCAAAAACCTGTTGATTTGTTTGAACTAAATCTTAAAAAGTGTTGCACTTAGATTGACAATTCATTCCATTGCGAAAGCAATGGCATATCATCAACGATAGCAACGCTATCGTTGTATCTCATCAGTCCGTTAGGACTGCATATCATCACGCTTTAGCGTGTATCAAAAATACTTTCGCAATGATGATATACAAAGCGTTCCGCTTTGATGATATGCAATTCCTTACGGAATTGTTGATATACAACGGCAAGCCGTTGATTTTACTTGTAATTTGTAGTATAATCAATACAAAGGAAGTGATAGTATGCCCAAGAATTATTTGCTTATTTATTCTGAACAATTAGCAACTTATATAGAATTGCTTTGCAAAAACATAAAAGCACCATCAAACACTCTCTTTCAAATTCGCAAAAGTTCAAGCAGTGTTTATGCAAATATTCGTGAAGCGAATTACGGGCAGAGTAGGGCAGATATGCTTTCTAAATTTGAGATAGCACTAAAAGAATGTAGTGAAACAGAGGGTTGGTTACAACTTTTATTTAACACAAATACCATTGATGAAGATACATATAAAAAGAAGAGAAATCTTTGCGGTAGAATTAGAAAAATTTTGATTTCAAGTTGTAAAACCTTGAAAGAAAAAATGTAGGTGGTTATGAGATGAAAAAACGGGCACTGATAATCGGCAGTATTTTGGTTGCGATTATGTGTTTTATATTGATATTGTGGCAAATTTTTGGTTTTCTTCTCATTAATTCTAACGGAAGACGTTGCGTTGATATTGATGACAATAACAGGAGAGTAATAGGGCAACTGATTTCTAAAAATATAGAAACCGATGAAACTTTGCCCAATATGGATAATGCGATAAGTATTGAATGGCAAACGCTAATGCATAAAGACCAAATTGTTATAAATTATGATGAAGAAGATAATTTTGTTTTTTATATAACTGGCCGTTATGAAAACACGCTAATTGAATATATCAAGGACAACGGAAAAGTAGTATATTTCAAAAGTAACGAATTCATTATAGATGCAGTAAAAATATTTTTATATAGTTTCTTGCTGATTTTTGCAATAATTATTTTCGTTAAACAAAAATTAAAAATAAGTAGATAATTCATAGGTTTTCAGGCACTTTTAATTCGTGTCAATAAGTTCAAACTACCCAAAAAACGACAAGGTTCGACAGAGCCTTGTCGTTTTTGAAGTAATAAGCAAGAAGTAATAGCGAAGAAGTAAAGGCGAGGGAGTTCGGATAGCCAAAAGGTTATCCGTTTTTTATATATCCATTGAATGAAACTAAAATTTATGCTACAATAAAGAAAATTACCCAACTCAACCAACAGTTTGTAGAAATTTGGCCCCAAAGAGATATAAAGGAAAAATAATTTTTACGGATACTGCAAAAACTGCAGTATCCGTATTTTTTTGTTGACAAAACAGCAAAAGAGGTGTATTATTGTATTAGTCAAGTAATACAATGCCTTGAGAGGTGAAGTAATGAATTTTAAGTTTGATAACAATACTCCGATTTATATTCAGTTGGTTGAGCAAATAAAAATACATATAGTGTCGGGTTGCCTTTTGGCAGGGGAAAGGCTACCCTCTGTGAGAGATTTGGCAATGCTTACAAAGGTAAACCCCAACACTATGCAAAAGGCATTAAGCGAATTAGAGGATATCGGTCTTATTTATACCGAGCGCACAAACGGAAAGTTTGTTACAAAGGATAAAGCCTTAATTGAAAACTTTAAGGAAGAATATGCAAAACAAATTATAAAGAAATATTTTTCCGATATGGAGAATTTGGGTTTTGATAAACAAAGCGCTGCAAAATTTATTAAAGGAGAATAATGATGGAACTTTTAGAGTGTAGAAATATAAATAAAAATTTTGGTAAAAAACAAATTTTAAGGGACATAAATTTAACATTGCCCAGAGGAAAAATAATAGGCCTCCTCGGCAAAAACGGCACAGGGAAAACCACACTTATAAAGATAATAAATGATTTATTAACGGCCTCATCAGGTGAGGTGCTGGTTTGCGGAAAACCTATAGGGGTGCAAAGCAAGAAAATCATAGCATACTTGCCCGAGCGCACCTATCTTGATAAGAGTATGACGGTGGGGGCGGCAATCAAGTATTTTTCCGAGTTTTACGATAATTTTGATTACGAAAAAGCTGAAAAATTACTTGGAGATTTAGGTCTTGATAAGAGTATGCGTCTTTCTAAAATGAGCAAGGGTATGCAAGAAAAGGTACAGCTAGTGCTTGTTATGAGCCGTAATGCAGAACTTTATATACTTGATGAGCCGCTTGGCGGTGTTGACCCCGCTACAAGAGATTATATTCTTGATACAATTCTCACCAATTTTAACGAAGGTGCAACTGTGCTTATATCAACCCACCTTATAAGCGACATAGAAAGAATACTTGACAAGGTTATTTTCATTGATAATGGTGAAATCGTTTTAAGTGGAGACTGCGAGGAGCTTAGAAGCGAAACAGGTGAGTCAATTGATGAAATGTTTAGGAGGATGTTCAAATGCTAAATAAACTGTTAAAATATGATCTTAAAGGTATTTATAAAAGTCTTGTGATTTTCTATTCAATAGGAATTTTCTTTGCAATCCTTACAAGAGTTTTCTTTTTGGTGGATAATTCCACAGTGATTAATGTAATCGCACAAATTTGTTCGGGTGTTACAATTTCAATGATATTTAATATCATTATAAATAATTTGTTACGCTCTTGGCCGCTTTTCAAATCAAGCCTTTACGGTGATGCCTCTTATCTTACACATACATTACCCGTTAAAAAGAGCACACTGTATATTTCAAAGGTTTTAACTGCCCTTATAACACTTTTTACGAGTGTTGCCGTTATCACACTTCTCTTGTTCACGGCTTACTACTCAAAGGATAATATGCAAATACTAAAGGGCATATTGTTGCCTCTTGCAACTACCTTTGATACCAATATAACAGGCATTTTAGTGGTGACATTGTTTGTTCTTTTCTTAGAGCTTGCCGTAGCGCTTCAAGGGGGCTTTACAGGTATAATTTTAGGCCACCGTATGAATAGCGGAAAAACAGGCTTTTCGGTGCTCTTTGGTTTTTTAGCCTATATGCTTAACCAAATCTTAGGTATTATAATCCTCTTTATCATTTCTGCTTTTGATAGCAGCATAAAAGATATGTTTTTAACAAATTCAATACCCGATATAGATGCAATAAAAACAATATTGCTTTTGGCAATAATAGTATATAGCATTTTGTTTATTATAGGATTTTTTGTAAACATTAAGTTTCTTAAAAAGGGTGTCAATGTAGATTAAGTTTTGTTATCAGCTATTGCGTTTTTAATGTTAAGAGTGGTATAATATATGAGAGGTGATAATGTGAGAGAAAAAATTAAAGGTATGCTTTTCGGCATTGTGTCATCAAGCATAATATCGGTTATCAGCGCACTTCTTTTATATTTTGCCTATGATATGGGACTTTTAACAGTTAAACGTCTTGTTTTTGCGGTGGGCGTTTTTCTAATAATTTCGCTGTCGGTGTTTTGGGTAGGTGCCGATATTAAGAAGCGAAGCCGAAAAATTATAGCAATTATTTTGTCTGCACTAATACTCGTTTTGCAAGTTTTAGGCGGTTATTATTTGCTTATAGGTAGGTCGGCGCTTAAGGATATCACCAATCCGCAAACCGAATATACCGAAATCAGCGTTTTCGTTATGAAGGAAGATAAGGCAACCAAAGTAGAGGATATTAAAGATTATAAGCTTGGTATTCTCGAGGTGCAGGACCGTGCGGCAACAAACTATGCTCTGAATGTAATTGAACTTATGATAGGCAAGAGCGAGGTATTTGCTTATACGGGTATTGAGGAACTTGTAGATGCTCTTTTAGAGGGGAAGGTTGAGGCAATTGTGCTAAACCGAAGCTTCCTTGATTTGCTTGATGAAAATAGCAATTATGCTGATATAAATGATAAAATACGCCTGATTTATTCACTTCAATGCGAGACGGCGGCAAATAATAATGACGATGTAACTGTTAAAAACAAAAATGTTTTTACGGTTTATATAAGCGGTATTGACTGTACGGGTAGCATCTCACGACGTAGCCGAAGCGATGTTAATATTCTTGCTACCATAAATTTAGAAACAGGTCAAATTTTACTTTTGTCCACACCGAGAGATTATTATGTTCCGCTTTCGATTTCTAAAGGTGTCCCTGATAAACTTACACACGCAGGGGTTTATGGCATAGATGTCAGTGTTGACACTTTAGAAATGCTTTATGATATTGATATAGATTATTATTTCAGGGTTAATTTTGATGGCTTTAAGGAAATAATAGATGCTTTGGGCGGTATCACCGTTCATTCCGATTTTGATTTCACTTGGGAAGAGCATAGTTTCAAAAAGGGCGAAAACTTCTTAAACGGGGAACAGGCGCTTACATTTGCGAGAACACGAAAGGTCTTTTCAGGGGGCGACCGCCAACGAGGCGAGCATCAAATGGAGGTAATCAGGGCGGTAATAAATAAGATGAGTGACCCCGTAATTATCACCAACTATAAAGAAATACTTGATGGCTTAAAGGGCGCTTTCGAAACCAGTGTGCCATATAAAAAGATAACCTATGTTATCCAAAATTTTGTTAAGGGCGGCACCGAGTGGAAGGTGACTTCTTTCTCGGTTAATGGTACGGGTAAATACGATAAGCCGTATTCCTTATCGGCAAATGCCTATGTAATGGTGCCCGATTATAATACAGTTGAACAGGCTAAGGAACTTATGCGTCAGGTAAGAGATGGCGAAACAGTTAAGTTACCAACCGAATAAATACTATAAAAAAGAACTGCTTTTACTATAAAAACAGTTCTTTTTCTTTGGGTTTTGGCACATTTGTTGCTTTTGGATTTTTCTTGTGATAATATGACACCATAAGATAACTTATGTGAGGTGCGATATGATTAAGGAAAACTTAAAGGTAGGCATTGTGGGTTTTGGTCTTCGCGGTATGTGTTTATTAAAAGAAACTTTATTGCCAATCGCTGATGAAGAGGGCCTTGTTATAATGGGCGTTTGCGATTTTTATGAAGAACGCGCAAAGGCTGCTGCTGATGAGATTGAAAAGGCAACCGGTACAAGACCTTTTGAAACTCAAAATTACAGTGACCTTTTAGAACTTGATATCGATGCAGTTATTATAATTTCCTCTTGGGAAACCCATGTGCCCTTTGCTGTTGAAGCCATGAAAAAGGGCAAATATGTGGGCCTAGAGGTAGCAGGTGCATATTCTATAAAGGATTGTTGGCAGCTTGTTGAAACCTCTGAGGAAACAGGGGTACCCTGTATGTTGCTTGAAAACTGTTGCTATGGTAGGCGTGAACTTATGGCACTTGAAATGGTAAGACAGGGTATATTTGGGGATATCGTTTACTGTGCAGGCGGCTATAAGCACGACCTTCGCAAAGAGATAGCCGAGGGTGAAGAACTAAAGCATTACAGAATGCGAAATTATATACATAGAAATGCTGAAAATTATCCCACCCACGAATTAGGTCCGATTGCAAAGATACTTGGTATCAATAACGGCAACAGAATGCTCACTTTAACCTCGAGTGCTTCTAACGCCCAGGGTGTTCATCATTATATTGTTGACCGCAAGGGTGCCGATAGCAAGCACGCAAATACTGTATTTAATCAAGCCGATATTGTAAACACTTCAATTAAGTGTGCAAACGGCGAGCTTATAACCATTACTCTTGATACAACCTTGCCGAGATTTTATGGCCGTAGCCTTGAGGTGAGGGGAACAAAGGGAGGATATTTTGAGGATAACGATTCGGTGTTTTTAGACCACACACACGATGAATATGAGCTTGATGGTAGGCCATTATGGGGCAACGGCAAGGAATATTTTGAAAAATATAAGCATCGTGTATGGCGTGAGCATACTCCGATTGGAGACCAGGAGAGCATACATTCGGGTATAGATGAGTTTGTTTTCCGTGCTTTTATCTATTCGGCCAAACGAAATGAACAACCTCCGATAGATGTTTATGATGCGGCGGCTTGGATGTCAATCACGGCCTTAAGTGAACAGTCAATAGCAATGGGTGGATCCCCTGTTGCAATTCCCGATTTTACAAGAGGAAAATGGACCGAGCGTACCGATATTGTAGATGGTCCTTACTCACTTAATATTTTTGGAAAATAATAAAAAAGAGTGGTTTTGCCACTCTTTTTTATTTTGTCGGACATAATAAAAAGGGTGATGCTTCTTGAAAATGCAAAGGACAAAAGTTTTTTTAATAGACCTTTTTTATTATATTTGCGGCAGTTTAATTTATGGTACGGCACTCAAATTATTTATATCCTCAAACTCAATTTCACCGGGCGGAGTTACAGGTATAGCAACAATGTTATCGGCGACTGTGGGGCTTCCTATCGGTCTCGGTATTTTTATTTTGAATATTCCTATTCTTTTTCTCGGCTATAAAAATTTCGGATTTGGGTTTATATTCAAAACGGCAATTGCTACAACTGTTTTTTCAACCGTTATTGATATAACCGATATATTTCTTAATCCCATAAAAACCGACCTTATTTTGTCAGCCCTTTTCGGCGGAATTCTAATGGGACTTGGCATCAGCATTATTATGCGTAGAGGCGCCACAACGGGTGGAGTTGATATAATTGCCAAGCTACTTAATAAAAGGCGTCCCCACATAAGTATTGGCCGACTTATCTTATTAACCGATGCAATAGTTGTGGGGTTGAGCGTTTTGGTTTATAAAAATTTACAAAGCGCGCTTTATTCGGTAATAACTCTTTATGCTGCTTCTATCATTACGGATATTATGCTATATGGCGGCGATAAGGGTAAGGTGGTATATATAATAACCGAGAAAAGTGAGCAAATTGTACAAAATCTTTTGAAAATAGTCAAAAGGGGAGTGACCGTTTTGGATGCGGTTGGCGGATATTCGGGCAAGGAAAAAAAGATGGTGCTTTGCACCGTAAGAAAGTATGAGGTAAACGCTGTTTATCAGGTTGTAAGACAAAACGACAACGATGCATTTATAATCTTAACCGATGCCGCTGAGGTAATAGGACAAGGCTTTAAGAGATAGTTGATTTTAGTAAATAAAAAATGTATAATGTAAATAAAGGGGAGATAGTGATATGCAAACAGTAAGGGTTAAGAAACTAGATAAAAGGGCCATCTTGCCAACATACGGTTCGCCCTCGGCTGCAGGCGCTGATTTGTATGCTTTGATTGATAATGAGCTTACACTTGAAGCAGGGCAAACCACACTTGTTCACACAGGCATCGCAATGGAAATACCCGAGGGCTTTGTAGGCCTTATATATGCCCGTAGCGGCATAGCCACAAAGCGTGGCTTGGCGCCCGCAAATAAGGTTGGCGTAATAGATAGCGATTATAGGGGCGAAATTATGGTGGCACTTCATAATCACTCAGATAAACCGCAGTCTATCACTGATGGCGAGCGTATTGCTCAGCTTGTGATAGCACCTTATTTAACTGCAAATTTTGTTGAAAGCGAAAGCCTTGAAGATACTCTTCGCGGTGATGGCGGCTTCGGCTCAACAGGCAAAAAATAAAAAGTTAACCCGATAACCAAAGGTGTGGTTATCGGGTTGTTTTTATAACACGGTTTTAACAATTTCCTCAGAGGATAATGCGGATAAATCGGCAGGAGCAATATCAAAGGCTGTTTTGCAGCCTGCTTCTCCTCGATGGTTCAATTTATAAGCGGCTCTCGCATATGCTACAAGCACACTTGCTGTAAATTCGGGGTTGGAATCAAGCTTTAGGCTATACTCAATAACGTGATTGTTTTGAAGGTCTTTTCCTGTTTTGCCTGTTCTTATCACAAAGCCGCCGTGCGGAATACCTTTGTGTTCTCTATCGAGCTGCTCTTGGGTAATAAAGGTAACGGTTGTATCATAATCGGCAAAATATTTGGGCATATTTTTGATTTCTTGCTCAATTTTGGCCTTATCGGCATTGTCCTCAGCCACGACAAAGCACTCTCTTGTGTGTTTTTGCCTTGCGGTAAGCTCGGGATTTTCGCCTTTTCGTACAGCTTCGAGTGCCGCTTCTACAGGACATGTGTATTGCCTGGCATCAAGCACCCCTTCAATACGGCGAATAGCATCAGAATGACCTTGGCTTACGCCCTTGCCCCAAAATGTGTAATCTTTACCATCGGGTAAAATAGCCGAAGCATAAAGACGATTTAGTGAAAACATACCGGGGTCCCAACCCACTGAAATAACGGCGGTTTTGCCGCCCTTTTTAGCTGCTGCATCTACATTCAAAAAATGCTTCGGGATATCAGCGTGGGTATCAAAACTATCAATAACATTAAAGTTTTCGGCGAGAGCGGGGGTCATAACAGGTAAATCAGTAGCCGAGCCGCCGCATATAATCAAAACGTCAATTTCATCCTTATAATCTAAAACAGTATCGGCGGCAAAAACCTTTACGCCTTGAGTGTCGGTTTTAAGTGATTCAGGGTTTCGGCGTGTGAAAACACCGAAAAGCTCCATATCACTGTTTTGTTTTATGGCGTGTTCAACACCACGGCCTAAATTGCCGTAACCATATATAGCTATTTTCATAAAATCACCTCAAGAAACACTATATATAATAATAAATATAAATATATTATTTGTCAATATTTTTTTAATTTACTTGACTTTTTTGCTGTTTAGTATTAAAATATCATATCTATATGTTATTATTTTCAGGGGGAAAGAGTAATGAGCGAATTATTACAGCATATCTGGCCTGATAATGCCATCGAAATTTTGGTAAGATTAGTATTGGCTGTTATTTTGGGCGGTCTAATCGGTCTTGAA
The DNA here is from genome assembly GCA_045601525.1 of Acutalibacteraceae bacterium. Lineage (GTDB taxonomy): Bacteria > Bacillota > Clostridia > Oscillospirales > Acutalibacteraceae > SIG565. The sequence continues at coordinate 1,844 of JAZRZR010000046.1, read as the reverse complement.
AGAGCAGGCACTAATCACGATGCAGGCTTGCGTACCCATGTTCTTGTTTGTTTGGGCTCGGCTATTGTTATGGTAGTGAGCGAAAATATTTTCCTTGATGGTTATACTGCTGATGCTACCCGTATTGGCGCACAGGTAGTAAGCGGTATAGGTTTTTTGGGAGCAGGCTGTATCCTGATTAACGGCAACCGTATCAGAGGATTAACCACTGCGGCTGGTCTTTGGGCAACTGCAAGCGTAGGCCTTGGTATTGGTATGGGATATTACTTTGTGTCTATTGTATCTACACTTTTAATTCTTATGGCAATGGCTTTCTTGTCACCTTTAAGCACAGTTTTGCAAAAAAAAGAAAAACGCCACAACTTCAATGTTACTATTTTGATTAAGAATAAGTCGAGCGTCAAGGGTATTAACGATTATCTCTATAATCACGGCTATAAGGTTACAATTTTCCATCTCGATGAGCAAGAAAACGCCATCAATATAACAGTAGCCGATGAATATGAGTATGAAATCAACCGTTTGGTTTGCGGCATTATGGAGCTTGATGGAATTAAAAAGGTAGAAATCAATCAATGATGGATAAAAGTTGCTTAAAAAATGTAGAGCTTTTTCTCTTTGATATGGATGGTACGCTTTATCTTGGTAATACCCTTTTCGATTTTACCTTGCCGCTTTTAGAAAAGATAAAATCGGTAGGCAAGCGCTACCAGTTTATGACTAATAATTCTTCAAAGAGCGTAGATGCATATATCGAAAAGTTAGGTAAAATGGGTGTGGCGGCCACAAAAGATGACTTTATCACTTCATCTCAAGCAACCGCCCTTTATCTTAAGGAAAACCATAGTGGTGCGGCGCTTTATGTTTGCGGCACAAAATCTCTAAAGGATGAACTCTCGCAAAGCGGATTTACCGTAACTGAGGATATAGAACAGGCCGAGTGTATCGTTATGGGATTTGATACCGAGCTTACCTTTAAGAAACTTGAGGATGTTTGCAAAATGCTACTCTCGAGGGATATTCCATATATAGCAACTAATCCTGACTATGTTTGTCCTACGGAATTTGGCAGCGTTCCCGATTGCGGAAGTGTGTGCGATATGATATATAACGCAACTAAAAAACGCCCATTTGTTATTGGCAAACCAAAGCCCGAGATGCCCTTGATTGCAATGAAAAAATGGGGCGTTTCTAAGGAAAAAACTGCCGTGATTGGCGATAGAATTTATACCGATGTTAAAAGCGGTCTTGCGGCGGGTGCCGTTTCGGTACTTGTTTTGAGTGGCGAAACTGATGAGGAAATTTTGAATTCATCGGATGTCAAACCCGATATTGTGCTCGAAAGTGCACGGGAGATAATAGATTTATTGTAAATAAAAAAACCGATAGATTATCTATCGGTTTTTTGTTATTTATCAGTGTGTTTTTTAATGGCTGTAAAGGTTTCATCACTCAAATAATGCTCTATTTTGCAAGCATCATCAAGTGCAGTTTCTTCGGATACACCAAGCCTTATAAAAAAGTTAGTTAAAAGGGTGTGCCTCTCGTAAATTTTTTTAGCAGTGGCAAGCCCCGATTTTGTAAGGGACAAGGTGCCATCATCAGCAATAGTAAGATATCCCTTATCTTTTAGCATATTTACGGCTCGACTGACACTCGGCTTTGAAAAGCCCATATACTCACAAACATTTATAGAGCGCACTGAACTGTTCTTTTTTGAAAGCACATATATAGTTTCAAGATACATTTCGCCCGATTCCTGCAAAGGCATAATATCACCTCTTAAAATTAATATAACATAAAACTAGAAACTTTTCAAGCGGGTTAATCTTTTTTGCCTGCAC
>JAZRZR010000045.1:0-10652 GCA_045601525.1 Acutalibacteraceae bacterium | reverse complement strand
GAGGTTGTCCTTTATATCACTCCGCTTGAAAGCGAAGACGCCTTTGTTTTCAGCAACACCATTAAAAATGTAACCGATAAATCACTTAAGCTTTTAAGGGCGGCTTCGGTATCACTTGATATGGCAATGGTTGAAGATTTTGATGTTATAACCCTTGATGGCACTTGGGGCAGGGAGCGCCATATAAACCGTCGCCCCATAACCTTTGGTGTTACATCGGTTGAGAGTCGCCGCGGCGCTACGGGACATGAGCATAACTGCTTTATGGCATTAGCCGAAAAGGGTGCAAATGAAAATATGGGTACAGTTTTTGGCGCCGCTTTAGTTTATAGCGGTGATTTCCGTGCCCTTTGTGAAAAAGAACCTTTCGGATATGTGCGCTATCAATTAGGCATTTTGCCCGATAGCTTTTCTTGGCTTCTTAATTCGGGCGAAAGTTTTTCTACCCCAGAGGCTATTGTGGTATATAGTGATGAGGGTCTTGGCGGTATGTCAAGGTCGTTCCACACTGTTTGCCGCAAATATATAAACAACACCCCGCAAAAGAATTTGCCCCACCCAATTGTTATAAACAACTGGGAATCGATGTATTTCGAGGTTGATGAGGTTAAAATGAAACGCTTCATCAATAACTGCATCGGGCTTGGTATTGATACTGTTGTTCTCGATGATGGTTGGTTTGGTAAGCGCAACTCGGATGAGGGCTCACTTGGCGATTGGTTTATAAACCGAGAGAAATTTCCAGGCGGTCTTGATGAAATTATAAAGATTTGCAAGGATAATTCTATGCGCTTTGGTCTTTGGTTTGAGCCTGAAATGATTTCAGAAAAGAGCGAACTTTACAAGGCCCACCCCGATTGGTGTATCCACACGGCTGACCGCAAGGGTATCACAAGCCGTAACCAGTTAATTCTCGATTTCACAAGGAGTGAGGTTGTAGATTATGTTTATGGCGTTGTGGCAAAAATGCTTACCGATTATGAGATTGGCTATGTTAAGTGGGATATGAACCGTAACATTACCGATAACGGCTCTGAGTGGTTAGGGGTTGACCGCCAAGGTGAATTTAACCACCGCTATATTTTGGGTGTTTATGATTTGGCACGCCGCCTTACAAATAACTTCCCGAATGTGTTTTTTGAGGGTTGTTCGGGCGGTGGCGGTCGCTTTGATTTCGGTATGCTTAGTTTTATGTCACAAATTTGGACAAGTGATGATACCGATGCCGTTGAGCGTATGAAAATTCAATACGGCACCTCGCTTGTATATCCGCCAGAGGTTATGTCGGCTCATGTTTCGGCAGTTCCAAACCACCAAACAGGCAGAACAGTTTCCTTTGAAACAAGAGCAAATGTTGCACAGTTCTTTAGTTTTGGCTATGAACTTGATGTAGGTCAGTTAACCGAGGACGACCGTGCTAAAATCACAGGCCAAACCGATTACCATAGAAGCATTGAAGAACTTATCACAACAGGTGATTTTTATAGACTTAACAGTCCTTTCTCGGAAAACTACTGCGCTTGGTGTATGGTTTCCAAGGATAAAAACACAGCCGCCGTTATGCTCGCTCAGGTAACTGCCGAGCCTGCAAGTGCGGGTAAATTCATAAAACTTAAGGGCCTTGACCCCGATAAAAACTATAAAATTTCATCAACAAATGAAGTCTTCTCGGGCAAAACCCTTATGAATGCAGGAATTCCTGTTTTGATTTTGGAAAAAGACCACGCATCAATGATTATTGATATTAAAGCAGTTTAATAAATTTTAGGAAAGTATCGGTGATTTTCAATGAAAAACTATGTAGGCGATACCCTTCAAGTACGAGGTGCCGAGCAGTATGTGCTAAAAGGCGGCAAGGGCGAGGGTATGAACTTTCTATATGTTAGAAATGGTCTTGGTCTTGAGGCTTGGATTTCTCTTGACCGTTGCGGCGACCTTTCCCGTGTAATCTTCAAAGGCAACAATATGGGATATTTTTCACCCTGTGGTTATGTTGCTCCTCAGTATTATGATAAAGATGGTTTGGGCTTCTTAAAGTCCTTCACTGCGGGCTTTTGCACCACTTGCGGTCTTACAAATATCGGCTCACCCTGTGTTGATGAGGGCGAAGAGCTTCCGCAACACGGCACAATTTCAAATGTCCCCGCAATTCTTAATTCGGTTGTTGAGGAAAATGATAGCCTTGCTATCACCTTAACTGTTAAGGACTGCCGTATTTTCAGCCACAAATTAGTTTTAACAAGAAAATACATTTTCTCATACACATCCAACACAATAGAAATGAAGGACACCGTTACAAATGAGGGTGACAAGGCGGCCCCGTATCTTATCCTTTATCACTGCAATATGGGTTATCCCTTGCTTAGCGAAAACAGCAGGGTGGTTGTTCCCAACAACAAAATTTGGGCACGCAGTGAGCATTCGGCCGCCCTTTTAGACGAGTCCTTTAATATGGAAAAACCCACCGCCGAATATGAGGAGTGCTGCTATTATTACGATATTTGCGAAAAAGGCGGCATTGCAAAGGCAGGTATTTTCAATAAGGATATAAATTCGGGCATGGTAATGTCCTTTAACAAAAAGGAATTGCCGTGGTTTATTGAGTGGAAGATGATGGGTAAAAAGGACTATGCTTTAGGTCTTGAGCCCGCAAACTGCGAGCTTTCGGGACGTGCTGCGCTTCGTGAAAACGGCACACTCAAGTTTATTGAGCCCGAAAACAAAGCCACTCAAAATCTCACCTTTGCTTTTTGCGACGGTGAGAACGAATTTGATAATAAGTTAAACTAATTTTGAAAGGTAAGTGCTAAAAATGAGCAAACATCTTGCAATTGATATCGGCGCCTCGAGCGGACGCCATATATTAGGCTTTTATGAAAACGGCAAGCTCGAGATTAAAGAGGTTTACCGCTTTGAAAATGGTCTTCAAAACATAAACGGCTCACTTTGTTGGGATATCGAAAGCCTGCTTAATGAGGTTAAAAACGGAATTAAGGCTTGTAAAGAACAGGGCTACACACCTGATACTATCGCTATCGACACTTGGGGTGTTGACTATGTTCTTATCGATGAAAAGGGCGATGAGATTATGCCCGCATACGCTTACCGTGATGAGCGCACTTATGCCGTAATCGATGAGGTTGAAAGCATCATTCCGCCCTATGAACTTTATTCAAAAACAGGCGAGCAAAAGCAGGCCTTTAACACAATTTATCAACTTTATTGCGATAAAAAGGCGGGTCGCCTTGATAAAGCCGCACACTTCCTTATGATGCCGGCTTATCTTTCCTATAAACTCACAGGTGTTGCTAAAAATGAGTACACCTTGGCCACAACAGGCGCCCTTGTAAATGCTAAAACTAAAGAGTGGGATATGGAGGTTATCAGCAAACTTGGTTTGCCCGAAAAACTTTTTGATAAACTCGCTTTACCTGCCCACTATATCGGTAATTTAACAAAGGAAATGCGGGATTTTGTAGGCTTTGATGCCGCAGTTGTATGCGCCCCCAGCCACGATACTGCTGCCGCAGTTGCCGCTTGTCCTTTAGAGGAGGACGGTATGTACATTTCTTCGGGTACTTGGAGCCTTATCGGCGCCGAAAACACCGAGGCAATCCTCACCGAAAAGGCTTGCGAGTTCAATTTCGCCAACGAGGGCGGCGTTGATTACCGCTTCCGCTTCCTTAAAAATTATATGGGTATGTGGCTTATCCAAAATATCCGCCGCAACATAAACAAGGAAAAAACCTATGATGAAATGATGTTCTTGGCAAAGGAAAGTGACTTTGTTGAGTATATCGATGTTAATGATAAGTCCTTTGTTGCGCCTGAAAATATGATTGAGGCTATCCGAACATATTTAGGCAAAAGAGATTTGCCGCTTGGTGATGTGCTTAACAGCGTTTATCATTCACTTGCAAAATCTTATGTAACTGCCGTTCGCGAAATGGAAGATTTAACAGGCAAAACCATTAAGAAAATCAATATTGTTGGCGGCGGATGCGCCGATAAATATTTGAATGAACTCACCGCTAAATATACAGGCAAGCCCGTTGTTGCAGGTCCTAAAGAGGCAACCGCAATCGGCAACCTTATTATTCAGGCTATCTATTCAAATCCCGAACTTGACCTTGAGTTTATGCGCAAGGTAGTAAAAACCTCTTTTGATATCGAAGAGGTAAGATAAAATAAAACACCCGAAAGGCTATACTCTTTCGGGTGTTTTTGTTTTATATTATTTTTCTTTTTTCTGATTTATTAACCCCCACAATTCCGCCTATTAGGGAGGCCGAAATTGTTATTATGAAATGAAGCAAGGTCATAATTGTAAAACTGTCGCTTAAAAAGGCGGCGACAAGCAAAATAATGCCAAAAAGTATAAGTCCGCAAACAAGCCCGGTTATCATACCGCCTCGTCCGTTTTTCCTTGCGGCTACCATACTTCCAAAAAATGCGCCGAGCGCCAATGCGATGCTGGAAAGGGGAGAAGCGTAGGCGTTGCCTATATCAAACACAATCATTAAAACTGCCATCAATACAAAAATTAAGGCAGTGATTATAAGAGAAATACCCGCGCCAATAAGGGCATTTTTGTAAAAATCTTTTTTTGTGTTGTCAGTTTTGAAATTTTTCATAAAAAAACCTCCCCCTACAAGATACGAGGGAGAGGTAAAAAATATTACTTATTTTGTTTTAACAGCGTCATCCTCATGAACGGTGAGATTTTGCTGAATTGCCCAACGAGCAAGCTTTTGCTTTGTGTGGTCAAGCTGAGACTCAATAACAATAGAATCTTCCTTGATAGAAACAACCTTGCCGTAGAAGCCGCCGATGGTAAGAATCTCATCACCAATTTGGAGAGAATCTCTCATCTTCTTTTCTTCCTTTTGTTTCTTCTTCTGGGGACGGATAAGCAAGAAATAAAATGCGCCGATAATTACAACAAGATAAATAACCATTGTAACCCAGCCGCCGCCCATACCGCCTGCAGCAGCGCCGTTAGCGGCATCAGTAGCTGTATTTTCTAAAAAAAACATTTGAAAACCTCCAAAAATCATTATGTATCTATTATATATGTTTTATCCCAAAAATTCAAGGGAGAAATGTAAATATTGGATAAATAATATTTTTGCTTGACAAAAAGGTCTATTGGTGGTAGACTTAAAGAAAAGGTCTATGTTGTATAGACCAAGCTTTTGTAATAGGAGGAACGAAATGCAAGAAATGAAACTTGGGTTGGTAGAGACTCGATTTGCTGATATAGTTTGGGAAAATGCGCCTTTATCCTCGGGGGAACTTGTTAAAAGGTGCGAAAGTATTCTTAAATGGAAAAAATCGACAACGTATACTGTCCTTAAAAAACTTTGCGAAAAAGGGATTTTTCAAAACAAAGAGGGAGTAGTCGAAGTTCTGATTTCGCGCAATGATTTTTTTGCGATGCAAAGTGAAAAATTTGTTGAGCAAACATTTAACGGTTCTTTGCCTGCTTTTATTGCTGCTTTTACCAGCAATAATCGTTTAAGCCAAAAAGAAATAAACGAAATTAAGAAAATGATTGAAAAATTCGAGGATAAATAAATGCAAATCGTTTTTTCTAAAATTTTAGAAATGAGCATAATTACTACCTTCCTTATAGGCACAGTAATACTTATTAGGTTTTTACCAATAAAAACACCTAAATGGACTCGCTTAATAATGTGGGGGCTTGTTGCTTTACGGCTTATAATACCATTCCGTATAGAAAGTATTTTCAGCCTTATACCTCCATCATCTGAAAAAATAGTAAATGTAATTGAAATTCCGACCATTGAACTTGGACAGTCGCAACTAAACATACCAAATGATTTAACTCCTGTTACCACTGCTAAAAATATTAGCTTTTCTTTTGTCTTTTCTATAATATGGTTGATTGGTATTGTGGCGTTTCTGGTTTATCTTATTGTCAGTTACTTAAGACTTAAAAAGCACGTTAACGTTTCAATATCTATAGATAAAAGGCATCGAGTATGTGACGGCATACCAACTCCTTTTATACTTGGAATAATAACACCCAAAATATATTTGCCATCTATAATTGATTCTAAACAATTAGAATATGTAATTGAACATGAGAACACACATATTGCACGGGGTGACCATATTTGGAAGCCGCTTGCTTATTTAATAGCAATACTACATTGGTTTAATCCTTTGGTGTGGGTGGCATATATTCTTTTTTGCAAAGATATAGAACTGGCCTGCGATGAGAGAGTAATAAGGCAAAAGGACAAAGGATATAAAAAACTTTATTCTGAAGCGCTTTTTATATGTAGTACTAATCAAAAGATAATATCGGCCTGTCCTGTGGCTTTTGGGGAGAACGATGTTAAAAGACGAATTAAGGGGATATTACATTATCAAGAACCTCCGATATGGCTCATTCCTATTACAATAGTTATGATTTTAGCATTGGCGTTGGGATTTCTGACTTCTCCTATAACAACTGCAGCTCAAAATATTTTGGGAAGTGAAATTCCGGTAAACTCTTCCTCATCAAACTTAAGTTCAGAGCAATTGTCTTCGCAAACGGAAGTAGAATCTAAACCCGAAAAAAATGAAGATGTTCAAATATCAATAAATGAATCTTCAAAATTTGAAATATGTACGCATAAATATAAAAATACAATAATTGAGGGAGATTGTTTTAACGAGGGATATACCCATCACGAATGTATTCTTTGCGGTTTTATCTATATGGATAATTTTACAAGAGGTAAACATGAATACGGAAAATATATTTGTGATTTTTGTGGTATGGTAGATTCAAATTATCCGTTTAACGGCTTTCAGGCGTGGATAAAGGAATACGGACAAGAAAGCGGTAACTTATATGTTTATGCCGAAAATATCGAAGGAAAAACATACGGGGTACAGCGTCATAGTATGCTTAATGACTATTGTGTTCTTTTCTATGAAAATGCCACTGAGGGTGAGTTTTTGCAAATAACCTTCTATGATATGAATTGGTGTGCTGTGGTTTATCAGCACGCACAATATTATGGTGAAGCAGAGATTAAGAACAGGGGCGTTAATTCCACAACGGGTATAGTTTTCGATAATTTTAATGGCAACTATGATGAGCATCAAGCTTTTGTTGAACTGTATCAAAGTAAAATCGATGGCATAATGAAAACGATAGATACAAAAATAGTGGCAAAGATGGGTATTAGTCTTAAAAATCTTGGCTTCGATGGATATTAAAAGGAGTTGCAAATGTACAAAAAATCACGTAAAACCTTACTTGTGGGATTTTTTATAATCTGTATGGCTTTATCCTTTTTTGTGGGTTACTTTTCAAACACTCAAAAGGAGTATGTGATAAAGAAAGAGTATGTTGAAAAAGAGGTGGAGGTAGCGGGTCCGATTAAATTGTTACCTGTAACAGCAATAAATCAGCACCCTATTTTGCCAACAGGCTGCGAAGCCACCGCCGCAGTTACTGTGTTAAATTATTTGGGAGATAAGGTAACCATTAAAGAGTTTGCGGATAATTGGCTTTTGAAAAGTAGAGACTTTTATTATATCGAGGATATAATGTATGGCCCCGACCCCAACACCGCTTTTTTAGGTGACCCTTATACAACAAATTCGTTTGGCTGTTATGCAAATGCAATTGTTAGCGCAGTTAATAAAAACAGTGAGCTTTGTATAGCCAATCGCATAAATTCTCAAAATCTTGAGGAACTATGCGGTTATATAGATAATGGACAACCTGTGATTATATGGACTACAATGGATATGCGAGAGCCATCTGAGGGAAAAAGTTGGATACTCCCTACAGGAGAAAAATTCACTTGGATAGCAGGTGAGCATTGTATGGTGTTGGTAGGATATAGTGAGGATAAGTATTGGTTTTGCAACCCGCAAAACGGTAGGGTGGAAGATTATGATAAAGAGCTGTGTCAAAGCAGATATGAAACATTGGGTTGTCAGGCAATATTAATAAATAAAAAACCGACTTATTAAAACAGATGTTTTATTCGCCTTAAAAAACTCGCGAAGCGAATAACACTTGTCGTAAGACAAATATCACTGCGCAGCAATATAACTCGCCGTAAGGCGAATATAACTGAAAAACCGACAAGTCGAAACTTGTCGGTTTTTCTGGTGGAGCATACCGCACAGCACCCGAACTCACATCCCGTGGTACAAACTTTAGATTCGCACAAACTTGGACGGATTGGGTGTGGCGGCTTGCCACTGGTGGAGCATACCGCACAGCACCCGAACTCACGTCCCGTGGTACAAACTTTAGATTCGCACAAACTTGGACGGATTGGGTGTGGCAGCTTGCCACTGGTGGAACTGATGGGAGTCGAACCCACGACCTTCTGAATGCGAACCAGACACTCTACCAACTGAGCTACAGCCCCAAACTGTATTTAGTCTATCATATAAAGATAGCAAAATCAACAGTTTATTCGTCCCAATATTTTCTATCAAGACTTCTAAATTGTATAGCCTGTGCGATGTGCATCATTTCGATATTCTCGCTGGCAGCCAAGTCGGCAATAGTGCGAGCAACCTTCAATATTCGGTCGTATGCTCGTGCCGACATCCCAAGATTATCAAAGGAAGCCTGCAAAAGAGCGGCGGCATCATCGCTTAAAACACAATATTTACGCAAAAGTGAGGGGGTCAGGCGAGCATTACAGGTAATGCCTGTGCCTTTGTAGCGCTCGTTTTGAATTTTTCTCGCAGCATTAACTCTCATTCTTATTTCTGCCGAGCTCTCCTCGTTTGCCTTTGAGCTTAAAGCCTCGTAATCAACGGGCGGAACCTCGATATGTAAATCAATTCGGTCGAGCATAGGGCCCGAAACACGATTAAGATATTTGTTAACCATCTTTGGTGAACAAGTGCATTGCCTTGTTGGATGCCCAAAGTATCCGCAAGGGCAGGGATTCATAGCCGCAACAAGTGAAACCGAACAGGGATAGGTAAAGGTGCCCGCCACACGCGAAACTGTGACCTTCCCGTCCTCAAGAGGTTGGCGAAGTGCTTCCATAACATCGCGGCCGAATTCGGGCAGCTCATCCAAGAAAAGTACTCCGTTGTGAGCAAGCGAAATTTCACCGGGCTTGGGCATAGTGCCGCCACCTGTGAGGGCTACCGATGATACTGTGTGGTGAGGAGAACGGAATGGGCGCTCGGTAACCATAGGATGTCGGTCATCAATAATACCCGCAATAGAATGGATTTTGGTGGTTTCAACACTTTCGCTATTTGTCATTTCGGGTAAAATGGTTGGAAAGCGTTTGGCAAGCATACTCTTTCCCGAGCCGGGAGGACCGATGAGCAAAATATTATGGCCGCCAGCCGCCGCAATCTCTAAAGCCTTTTTTGCAGCAACCTGACCCTTAACATCGGAAAAATCAAGACTATTGAAATTATCCTCAATAATCTCGGTGCGTTTAACCGACTTTTCGATAAGCTTTTCGCCCTTAAGATGCGAAAATAGGGCAGTAAGACTTTCAACGCCGTATATATTGATATTATCTACATGTGCGCCCTCGTTGGCGTTGGAAAGGGGTAAAAAGAAGTTCTTGATACCCTCTTGGGCCGCCTTAATGGCCATAGCAAGAATACCGTTGACCTTGCGAACCTTTCCGTCAAGACTAACCTCACCAATAAAGGCACAGTTTTCAAGGCCGCTCGAAATTTGTTTGCTGGCGCAAAGGAGTGCGAGCATAATGGGTAAATCGTAAAACGAGCCTTCTTTTTTAATATCGGCGGGAGCAAGATTTATGGTAATTTTACCAACAGGGAACTTAAAACCGCAGTTTTTTATAGCGGCACGCACTCTGTCCCTCGACTCACGTACAGCAGCATCTGGCAAACCGACAATATCAAAGCCGGGTAAACCGCTTGAAATATCAGCTTCAACCTCAATTATGTAGGCATCAATGCCGAAAAGACCTAAAGTTTTAAGCTTGGCAAACATAAATTCCCCCAAAAGAATAGTATAAAAATATTATACACCCAAAGTACTGAATTGGCAACAAAAAGAAAAACAAATGATAAAATGCGGTTTTACTTGACATTTTGCAAAAATAAAAATATAATAGTAAGGTCGAATAAGCAGAGTTGTCCGAGTGGTCGAAGGTGCAGCACTCGAAATGCTGTGTCGGCGAGAGTCGACCTAGGGTTCGAATCCCTAACTCTGCGCCAAAAGAAACGATAGTCTTTACTGGCTATCGTTTCTTTTTTATCGAAATACAAAATGGCTCGGCAGGGGAATATCAAAAAAATCTTGAGAACACAAACCCAAAATGAACCTCGAATTAACCGATGAGGATTTCAAAAACACGATAAAATACGGAATTGCCAAGGTGAATATTTTTACAGATTTGTGCCTTGCGGGTAATAAGGCTATGCTTGAGGGCTTAGATAAAGGACTTGATTATTTAAGCATTAGAAACCTAAAAGTAGAGGCGATTAAGCAGGCTGTAAAAGAGAAGATTTTAATCTTTGGCTCACAAAACAAAGCATAAAAAACAACCCGACTTTAAGTCGGGTTGTTCTTATTTAAGCAACAAGATTTTATAATCATAAGGCCCAAAATCAAGGGTGAGGTCGGTCGCTTCTTTTTTAATAAAGTCGGAGGCCAAGCG
>JAZRZR010000044.1:0-6701 GCA_045601525.1 Acutalibacteraceae bacterium | reverse complement strand
CCATATAAGCGCAAAGAAAGGCCGTTCGAACGGCTTGTATATATAGTTATACACTATTATGAAATTCATGTCAAATAAAAATTTTGTAACCTTTTTGTATTATGTCAACTGATTATGTAAACTACACAACATATAGTTTTTCTCCGAAACTTCAATAACAAATTATAGATAAAATTTTATATAAAAAATTGATTTTATTTTATTGTTGTGTTATAATTTATGTAAAATATTACAAATATATTTTTGGGGGTTCAATAATGGAAAACAAAAAAACGGTTATTGTCACCGGCGCGGCAAAAGGAATTGGTGCGGATATTGCAATGTCCTTCGCCGAAAAAGGATACAATGTTATTATTAACTACAACTCATCAGGCGAATCTGCCCTACTCTTGCAACAGTCGTTAGCAGCAAACGGTTATTCGGTAATTGCTCACAAGGCAAACGTTGCCAACAAACTCGATGTTGAACTTATGGTAAAAGAAGCCATTTATCGCTTTGGCAGTGTTGATATTCTCGTTAACAACGCAGGTATTGCCCATCAAGGTCTTTTGACCGAAATCTCTGAATATGATGTTGATAATTTAATAGATGTAAATCTTAAGGGTGTTATCAACTGTTGTCAGGCAGTACTAGGCAATATGATTGAGAATAAGTCAGGTAGAATCATCAATATTTCTTCTTCATGGGGTGTTTCGGGTGCTTCCTGTGAGGTTGTTTATTCCGCAACAAAGGCTGCTGTAATCGGACTTACAAAGGCACTCGCAAAAGAGGTTGGCCCCAGTGGTATTACTGTAAACTCAATCGCTCCCGGTATGATAGATACAAAAATGAACGCTCATCTTTCCGAAGAAGAAAAGAAAGAGTTTACCGATAGTCTCCCCATCTCACGAACAGGCAGTACATCTGAGATTGCAAATGCCGTTTTATATTTAGCGAGCGATGATGCCGCATACATAACAGGTCAAACCCTTGCAATTGATGGCGGACTTTCAATATAGCAAACAAAAAAGATTGGGTTAAAACCCAATCTTTTTTTAATCTCTTTTAATTTCAGCGATTGTCACACCGCTTTCTCCCTCACCAAAGGTACCTAATCTAAAACTTTTAATAAACTTGTGATTTCTTAAAAATTTATGCACGGCCGCTCTTAAGATTCCTGTTCCCTTACCGTGAATTATGGTAATTGAACCAATACCGGTCATAATAGCATTATTGATAAATCTATCAAGTTCGATAATCCCCTCATCGCTTGCCATACCCCGCATATCAATTTCAAGAGATGCAGTTCGTTCAAGCCCTGAAGAAATGCCCGTAACCTTAGACTTTTGAGGTTTGGGCTTCTTTTTATTCTCGAGAAGCATTAGGTTGTCTTCCCTTGTCCAAAGTTTAAGATTACCCGAAGTTACCAAAACCTTTCCGTCCTTAACCTCTACAACTTCGCCATCCTTACCTAAATCAATAAGTTTAACCAAATCGCCCTTAACAAGTTCCCTTGGCAGCACATAATCGAGTACCACTTCGTTAATGGGATTACTGATATCTTGCAGTTCATCAATAGAACGCTTAGCAATTCTTGTTGCGTTTTGATATGATGCAGCTGCATTTTCCTTTTCGGCAGCTTTTTTAATATCATAAAGTTCATTTATTAAGCGGTCAGATTTATACCTTGCGCTCTCCACAATATTTTGAGCGTTTTGTCTTGCCTTTTCAATAATTTTATCTTGTTCTTTTTGGGTATCTATAGCAGCCCTCTTTGTCTTTTCCCGAAGAGCAACAAGTTCCTTTTTAATTTCATCGGCTTCAACACGCGATTTTTCAGCCGCCTGACGCTCCTTTTCAAGAGAGGCTAAAATATTCTCAAAGCGCAAGTTTTCCTCGGAAATATAGCTCTTGGCATTTTCAATAACTGCCCTATCCATTCCAAGTCTTTCACTTATTGCAAAAGCATTTGACCTACCGGGCATACCAAGAACAAGTTTATAGGTTGGGCGCAAGGTTTGAACATCAAACTCGCAACTTGCATTCTCCACACCTACCGTATCCAAAGCATAGCTTTTAAGTTCGGCATAATGTGTTGTTGCGGCTATTCTTGCTCCCTTTTGGGCAAGACGTATCAAAATTGATTTAGCAAGTGCTGCGCCTTCAATCGGGTCAGTACCTGCGCCAAGCTCATCCAACAAAACAAGACTAAATGGGGTGGCGTTTTCAATTATACCGATAACATTTACCATGTGAGATGAAAATGTTGAAAGGGACTGCTCAATACTTTGCTCATCGCCAATATCAACAAGTATATTATCGAACACCGCAATTTCACTTGAATCATCGCAAGGTATCATAAGGCCGCACATAGTCATCAAGGTGAGAAGTCCTATGGTTTTAAGTGTTACCGTTTTACCGCCTGTGTTTGGGCCTGTAATTACAAGGGTACTAAAATTATCTCCTAAAGTGAGGGATATCGGCACCACCTTTTCTTTATCGATAAGTGGATGTCTTGCATTTTTAAGAACTATTCGGCCATCCGTATTTATTGTGGGAACGCTCGCCTTTAGTTTATAGGCCAAATTTGCCTTTGCAAATATAAGACTTAACTCAACAAGAGCCTCGTACGAAGAAAGAATCGTTGCGGCAAAAGAAGCCGCCTCCATTGACAATTCCTTTAATATTCTTTCTTCTTCATCGCGTTCCTTTGCCCTTAAAAGCCTTAAATCGTTATTGATTTCAACAACAACCATTGGCTCGATAAACAAAGTGGCCCCCGATGATGAGGTATCGTGCACAATTCCCGAAAATTCCGACCTGTATTCACTTTTAACGGGAACAACAAATCTACCATCACGCTGAGTAATGAGGGCTTCTTGCAAATATTTTGAACTTTCTTTTCCTCTTATTATCTTCTCAAGGCGTTCTCGAATATTTGCCGAAGAAGAAAGTATTTTTCTTCTTATGTTTTTGAGTTCAGGAGAAGCATCATCGTTTAATTCTTCCTCGTTTTTTATTGAATAAAAAATCTTTTCCTTAAAATATTTATTAGGAATTAAAGCATCAAAAAGGTTATCGATTTCAGTATGTGAATTGCTATCGACATTATTGCGCCAACCCTTTAACGACTCAATTGAGCGCAAGGTTTCGCCAATATCAAGTAATTCTTTTTTATTAAGTGCTGCCCCTACAACTGCCCTTTCAAGTGCCTTTTTATTATTAACGGCATGGCCAAAAGATGGCGAGGTGGATTTTGCAAGCAATCTATACGCCGAAAAGGTTTGCTCTAACGCCTTTTTAATTTCATTTTCTTCGGTTAAAATCGGCAAATTTTGAGCCAAAACAGCAGCATCGGCCAATGCCGCCTCTAATGACAGTAGGTTTAAGACTTTATTAAGTTCAAGAGTATTTGAATATCTATGTATATTGTAAGCCATCTTATTCCCCTAAACTATTTCATTATAAAAATCAAGTGCCTTAAAATTGTGTTCGGTTTGGGTAATTAAATATCTTTCGGTGATTTTAGAAAGTCTTTTTGCGCTTTCAAGCGGAATAGAAAAACTAAATATTCTTTCAAAATCTGAATTAATAATATGCCTCATAGCGCTTAATACAGTCTTATCTAAAACAACACCATTTACCCTATCAAAAGCGCATTCCTCACAAAAGACTACGCCCTCATTATAATTGAAAAAATATATATCATTCTCGCTACCGCAAGAATTACAAACAGTAAGGTCTGGCATAAAACCCGCAAATGAAAGTACCTTAAGCTCAAAAACCGCCTTGATTATACTTGGTGAAAGTTTGTTCTCGTTTAACAGGTGGCAAGCATTTAGCAAAAGCCTCAAAAAAATCTCCGATTCATTTTCAAGAGGTGAAAAATAAGCCATAACTTCACAAAAATATTGCTGCAAAGAGATAGTTTCAACATCGCAACCAAGTTTGAAAAGGCAACGATTAAGAACAGCATCCCTTACCCTATAACTATCCTTTACCTCCTCAAGTGAAAAGTGGGAATAACACAAAAACGAGGTTGCGCTATAGTATTTACTTTTTATCTTTTTAGCCGATGAAGCAAAAGCCTTAATAACCCCATAATCCTTGGTGAGCAAGGTAAGGAGGCGGTCACTCTCACCTACATCCATTGTTCGTATCACCAACGCGTCGGTCGTCAGTTGCATTTTTTTCTTCCTTTTTTTGTAACGATTTATATTCTATATAATATTCAATCTTACCGCTGTTAATAAAGTTCTTCCATAAATCTTCGATTGGCAAGTTAATCACCCCGTAAGGTTAATTTGCCCCTTTGTTTCATTTTAATTTATGGAAATAATTAGCGGTCAAGACCGAGGCTATGAATAATTGATTGTCGATTACGCCAATCTTCTTTTACCTTTACCCAAAGTTTCAAGTCGGTTTTAATTCCAAAAAACTTTTCAATATCGCGCCTTGCATCTATGCCGATTTGTTTAAGCATTTTTCCCTGTTTGCCAATGATAATGCCCTTGTGGGACTCTTTTTCACAATAAATAGATGCTTCGACGCAAAGCAGAGGTTGTCCATCTGTAGTATCTCGCTCAAAAAAGCGTTCCAAATCCACCGCTATGCCGTGAGGAACCTCATTACTCAGTTTTCTCAATAGCTTTTCACGAATAATTTCTCCTACCATAACACTATCAGCCTGGTCAGTTATTTCATCTTCGGGGAAATAGTGCATAGACTCTCTTTGAAATTTGGAGGCTTCCTCTATAACTAATTCCACCCCATCTTTGTTCTTTGCGGAGAAAGGCACAACTGCCTCAAAATCATAAGCCGACATATATTTTGTTATAACCGAGAAAAGTTCTTCCTTATCCTCTAATAAATCAATTTTATTGATACCAAGAATAGTTTTAAGGTTACGCTTCTTAAGTTCCTTAATAATTTCAATCTCGGCGGCGGGTAATTCAGTTTTTTCTAAATTGAACTTTGGCTTTGCCTCGACTATCAAAATAGCGCCATCTACATCGGTCATACCGCCCGAAATGGCTTTTATCATATTTTCGCCTAAGGTGTTATGGGGTTTATGAAATCCCGGGGTGTCGATAAAAACCAACTGCAAATCATCAATAGTTTTAACACCCATTATACGACTGCGTGTGGTTTGAGGCTTGTCTGATACAATTGAAACCTTTTGCCCAAGTGCTGCATTCAAAAAAGAAGATTTACCCACATTCGGTCTTCCGAGAATTGCAATAAATGCTGTTGTTTTCACGTTTTTCTCCTATCCTACTGTTACTACTGATAGCCCTAAAAGAGCCATAACTTCTTCCTCTTTATCCCTCATTTTTATGCGGTCAAGATTATTTTCAACATGGTCATAACCCAAAAGATGCAAAAGTGAATGCACTGTTAGATATGCGATTTCTCTTTCTATGCCATGACCATACAAATCGGCTTGTTTATATGCATGCTCAACTGAAATTACAATATCGCCGAGCATTTTGGCACCATTTTCGGGATTGATATCATATATGCCATTTTCACCCAATGGAAAGGATAAAACGTCGGTTGCTTTATCAATTTTTCTAAACTCGGAATTCATTTCCTTAATTTGAGCATCATTAACTACTGTTACATAAATCTCTGCATCATCAATGAATCCCTCTATTCTAAGCGTGGCGTTACAAGCTTTCCTAATTAAAAGCCTTGTACCCGTAGGTAATTTTATACCCTTTTGCTTATCCGAAATTACAACCTTAATTTTACCCATTATTAACTTTCCTTTCCGCTTTTTTCTCATAAGCCTTAATAATATCCTGAACAAGTTTGTGTCTTACAACATCCTTGCCTGTTAATTTGCAAATTGAAATACCCTCAATATTTTTAAGAATTGATACTACCTCTTTAAGACCGGATTTTTTACCTGTTGGCAGGTCAATTTGAGTAACATCACCCGTAACAACAATTTTTGAATTTGCACCAAGTCTTGTCAAAAACATTTTCATTTGTTCACTTGTTGTGTTTTGAGCTTCATCAAGAATTATAAAACTATTATCCAAGGTTCTACCGCGCATATATGCCAAGGGAGCCACCTCAATGTCACCGCGCTCCTGACATTTTTGAAAAAGTTCACCGCCAAGCATATCAAAGAGTGCATCATATAAAGGACGCAAATATGGGTCAACCTTTTGTTGAAGGTCACCAGGCAAAAAACCGAGGCTTTCCCCTGCTTCAACAGCGGGTCTTGTAAGAATAATGCGGGATACCTGCTTAGAACGGTAAGCAGTAACCGCCATTGCAACAGCAAGATATGTTTTACCTGTGCCCGCAGGCCCCACACCTATTGTTATTGTGTTTTTACGGATAGCATCAATATATTTTTGCTGACCAAGTGTTTTTGGTTTAACAGGTTTGCCCGAACGTGTAACGGTAATACACTCCATGTCACGAAGGTCTTTGATTTGAGCAGAAGCACCGTCATCAACAAGTCCCATAATATAGTTAATATTTTGTTCGGTGATGGTCTCGCCCTTTTCAATTAGGACAAGCAATCCGTTTACTGTTTCGGATGCGTTAACGCAAGACTCATCATCGCCCTTAATTTTCACCTCACCGCCGTGGGAAGTAACCGTAACGCCATAGTTTTTTTCAACTATTTTTATATTTTCATCAAAATTGCCGAAAAGCGCTCTGATATATTCGATATCCTTGATTTTTATAATCTTTTCCGTAAG
>JAZRZR010000043.1:0-22707 GCA_045601525.1 Acutalibacteraceae bacterium | reverse complement strand
AAATGTCGAAAATTTGTGTATTTTGTATAATTTTAATGAATTTTTTATAAAAAGTTGAAAACTGTTAGTTGAAATATACAAAATGGTGTGATATAATATTCATAAACGTACGGAGAAACCGTATTTAATAATAAGGAGTGTATAACATTGAAACAGTATGCTACCGACCAAATAAAAAATATTGCATTTTTGGGCCATGGCGGTTCAGGTAAAACCACCTTGGCAGATGCAGTTTTGTATTACAATAAGGTTACAGAACGCATAGGCAAAACAGGGGACGGCACAACAGTTATGGACTTTGATGCCGAGGAGAAAAAGAGAAAAACTTCGGTTCAGCTTGCCATTTACCAGTTAGAAACAAAGAACGGCAAGATAAATTTGTTTGATGCCCCCGGTCTTTTTGACTTTGAGGCTGGTGCAAGTGAAGCATTGTCGGCAGCGGACAGTGCAATTATAGTTTTGTCGGGCAAATCGGGCATGACGGTCGGCGCCCAAAAAAGTTACCAAAACGCTCGCGCCCTTAATAAACCCGTTGGCTTCTTTATAGGTAAACTTGATTCCTCGCACGCCCATTTCTACCGTGTAATTTCAATACTTACAGGTTTGTATGGTGCCGTTGTGTGCCCATTAACAGTTCCCTTTGTTGAGGGCGAGACCGTTAAGTGCTATGTTGATTTGGTGGCTGATAAGGCTTATACATTTGACGGTATAAAGGCCATAGAATGCGATATGCCGGCAAGTGATGAGGTTGAGCAAATGCGCAGTATTATGACCGAGGCAATCGCCTCAGTTGATGAAGCTCTTATGGAAAAATATTTTGAGGGCGAGGCCTTTACATACGAAGAAAAAATATCGGCTATTAAAAAGGGTGTTATTACGGGTGATATTTGTCCTGTGTTTGCAGGTGTTCAGCAAAACGGCGACGGTGTGTCACTGTTTGCTGACCTTATAGATACAGTAATGCCTACGGCTGACAATGGCGAATATGCTGTTGAGGGCGGGGTTAAAACTGTCGAAACACAGGGTAAAGGCAGTGCCTACATATTCAAAACTATTGCCGACCCGTTTGTAGGTAAGCTTTCCTACTTTAAGGTTATCGGAGGTAAGGTAACAGGAGATACCAAACTCAAGGTTGCCCGTACAGGAGAGGAAATTAAACTCGGTAAGGTTATGTATATTAAGGCAGGCAAGCAGGAGGATGCAACCGAAATAGTAGCGGGTGATATTGGTTGTGCTGCAAAGCTTGGCAACGTTTTAACAGGCGATACATTAAACGAGGCGGCCACAACTGTTGTGCTTCCCGCAAAGTATCCTTTGGCTAATCTTTCAATGGCAGTATTTCCCGAGAAAAAGGGTGATGAGGAAAAGATTGCAACAGGTCTTGCCCGTCTTTCCGAGGAAGATTTAACCCTTTCGGTTGCCTATAATAACGAAACTAAGGAGCAAATCTTGTCGGGTCTCGGCGAACAACATATAGATGTTACGGTTTCTAGGTTAAAGAGCAAGTTTGGTGTAAATGTAGTTCTTAAAACACCCTCAGTTGCCTACCGTGAGACCATAAGAAAAGCTGTTAAGGTACAGGGAAGATATAAAAAGCAATCGGGCGGTCACGGTCAGTTCGGCGATGTTTGGATTGAGTTTGAGCCTACCGATAGCGAAGAATTGGTATTTGAGGAAAAGGTGTTTGGCGGTGCCGTGCCTAAGAATTTCTTCCCTGCGGTTGAAAAGGGACTAAGGGATAGTGTAAATAACGGAGTTTTGGCGGGCTATCCAATGGTTGGCATTAAGGCAACATTGGTTGACGGTTCCTATCACCCCGTTGATTCCTCTGAAATGTCCTTTAAGACGGCGGCTTCCTTGGCTTTCAAGGAAGGTATCCCCAAGGCCTCCCCCGTTTTGCTTGAGCCGATTGGCACGCTAAAGGTTATCACAAATGATGAGAGCTTGGGTGACGTAATCGGTGAGATTAACAAGCGCCGCGGTAGAGTCATCGGTATGAACCCGACCGAAAACAAAATGCAGGAGATTATAAGTGAAATTCCGATTTCCGAAACCTCTGATTTCTCAACTGCAATGCGTTCAATAACACAGGGTAGAGCAACCTTTACGCTCAGATTTGAAAGATACGAGGAATTACCCGATTCATTAGCAAAGGATGTAATTGCATCACGTCAACAATAAAAAAATGCCCCATCAGTTATAACTGATGGGGCATTTTTTTATAAAATTATAAGTTCTTTTTTACTTTTTGTTATGTTTTCGGCACCATTTTCGGTTACAATCACCATATCCTCAATTCTAACTCCAAAGCGGTTTTCCAAATAAATACCCGGCTCAACCGTTACCACATTAAAGGGAACGAGTATATCCTTTGATTTAGGGCTTAAATTTGGCGTTTCGTGCACCTCAAGGCCTACGCTGTGACCGAGCGAGTGTCCAAAACAGTCCTTATAATCTTTTTCGATTATATCACGGGCAATTTTATCAATATCGGCACATTTTTTACCCGTCGATATTTGTGTTATGGCGGCAGTTTGTGCCTTTAATACAGTCTCGTAAACCATTTTTTGCTCATCGGTGATGTTGCCAACGGCGACAGTCCTTGTCATATCCGAGCAGCATCCGTCAACAACGGCACCAAAATCCATTGTGATGAAATCGCCGTTTTTTATCTTTCTGTCACCGGGAACGCCGTGAGGCAGGGAGGAATTTTCACCCGATACAACAATAAAATCAAATGGGATACCCTCACTGCCGTTTTTTCGGATAAAAAACTCCATATCAAGCATAATTTCTTTTTCGGTAAGACCTTCTTTTATGCGTGGCAAAATATAATCAAATGCGGCATCTGTAAGTAGTTGTGCTTCTTTGATTTTTTTAATTTCATCGGCTGTCTTCACACTTCGCATTTTAAGAAGTGTTTTAGATAAATCACTCTTTATGATTTTTACACCCAGCTGCTTTTGCAAAACGGTTTTAGCCTCAAGGGTTGTAAAGTCATTTTCGATTAAAAGGGTCTTAATATTATTTTCCTTTAGGAATTCGGTTACTGTATTAAAAGAAGAATACAAAACAACCTCGCAGTTTTTAGCATTTCGTTTTGCGGCTTCAAAGTATCTAAAATCTACAAAAAGACATGCTCTTTTATCGGTTATTATAAAATATCCCATACTTGAACGAAATTTACTTAAATAAAATCGGTTAATGGGCGAGCAAACAAAAAAAGCTTCCTCGTTTTTAAGTTTTTCTTGTAAAGTTTTAATATTTTGCATATAACACTCCGTAAAATATATTGGTGATGGTATGAAAATAATTGATTTGCATTGTGATACATTAAGTAAAATGGTTGAAAACAATAGCTACAACTTTTATAACAACAATGGTCATATTGATAAAAGAAAGCTCGCACTCGGCGGCGTTAAGGCACAGTGCTTTGCCGCTTTTTGCAAAGGAAACGGCGAGGAGGCTTATAGCAGTTTTCTTCGGCAAAAAAAGGCTTTCCAAACCATAAAAGCCGACAAAAACTTCAAGCCGATTTTAACAGTTGAAAACGGCGAAATGCTTAATGGAAAATTACAAAGACTAAATAAATTAAAAAGTGCTAATGTGCGACTTTTAGGTCTTGTGTGGAATAATGAAAACTGTATAGGTTATCCAAACAGCCCCAATGCCGAAATTTCTGTTTTGCCCTTAAAGCCATTTGGTAAAGAAGTGATGGAAAATTTGCATCGCTATGAAATTTTGCCCGATGTTTCGCACCTTAATGTAGGGGGATTTTGGGACGTTATAAAATTAAGCCGCCAATCTGTTGTGGCAAGCCATAGTAACTGCCGAGAGATTTATCCGCATCCGAGAAATCTCAGTAACAGTCAGCTGCGAGCCATAGGGCAAACGGGCGGCGTAGTTGGTATAAATTTTTATGCGCTTTTTCACGGCAAGGAAAGAATTACTGCCGAGGACATAGTGCACCAGGCCTTACATATTAAGAATGTAGCGGGGATAGAGGCTGTGGCTTTAGGCTCGGATTTTGATGGTATGGAGTGCGAAATGTCTTTTATTGATGCTTCGGGTTACGGGAAAATCGCAGAAGCATTGCTTAAAAAATTTACATATAACGAAACCGAAATGATTTGCTATAAAAATGCCGAAAGAATATTATTCAAGACCTAAATATTCAACATATTCTTCAAGGCACATACCCTTTTCGTGCATTTCGGTTGCGGCCTCACGACCAACAAAACGGAAGTGCCAGGGCTCATATATAATGTTTGTTATGCTTTGTTTGTCCTCGGGATAGCGGAGAATAAAACCAAAACGGTAGCAGTTTTCGGCCAACCATTTAGCCTCGGGTTTTTGAGCAAAACTTTGTTCAGCCGAGGGGAGATTGTGCATATCCATACAAAGACCGCTTTGATGCTCACTCGTGCCCGGTTTTGTTGAGAAGGTTAAAACATAAGCCTCGCACTCGGCACGGGTTTTGAATTTGTATTGATGTTGTTCGCAATAAAGATTAAAAAGATAATTTTGATAGGAATATGAACGATATGCGCTTGTAACTGTTACATTTGTAACCCCGTTTAGTTTACCCTCGGCTAAAAATGCCTCGAGCGCCTTTGCGGCATTTATGCGAAGTTGCTGTGTTGCACGACCGTCTTTGCGGGTGTGTATGGAGTCTACCAAATCATTCGGAACATAGTCGCTTGCAAGGGTATGGGTGGGGTTTACAAGGAATACAAACTCGGTTTTATTTTCGGGTTCTATATATTCTAAATATTCGCTAATGTCTATTTGATAGTTTTTGCCGACACGCTCTTCATAAGAGATAACCGGCTCAGGAATACTGCTGGGCTCCGAGGAAGACGGATTGCTTACATCGGGGCCAGAGGGCTCCTTGTTTGAGGTCACCATAACAATTGTAACGATGATTGCTATAATAACAAGCAAGGACAAAAGGGGAAAAGTGGGAAAAGTTTTTTTCGTGTGTCTTTTTTTATACTGTGCCATATTCATATCACCAAACAAAAATTATTTTGAAATCTAAAAGCTACAATAATTATAACACATTTTGAAGTTTTGTGGTATAATTATTGTAGAATTTTTTTCAGGGAGTTTTTTATGGATTACGCAAAACAACTATCAGAAATATTTTCGGTTAAGCAAGAATATACGGCTAACATAATTTCCTTGCTCGATGAGGGCAACACAATACCCTTTATTGCCCGTTATCGTAAGGAAATGCACGGCACGATGGATGACCAACTTATCCGTTCAATAAGTGATAAACTTACCTATTTTAGAAACCTCGATGCAAAAAGAGAAGAGGTAAGAAATCTAATTACCGAGCAAGGTAATATGACCGAGGAAATAGAGTTGGCGCTTAATAAGGCAACAACACTTGCCGAAATAGAGGATATTTATCGCCCCTTTAGACCCAAGCGTAAAACAAGGGCTTCAATTGCCAAGGAAAAGGGATTAGAGCCGTTAAGTGAACTTATTTTGGCTTCCCAAAAAACTGCTCAAAAGCCCGAGGATTTTGCAAGGGATTTTATCAATGAAGAAAAGGGTGTAGCTAATATTGATGAGGCGCTTCAGGGCGCTAACGATATAATTGCTGAGGCGATGTCGGATAATGCCGAAGCGAGAAAATATATAAGAAATGTTATCCGCTTAAACGGTTTTCTTGAATGTTCGGCAGTAAATCCCGAGGCCGAGAGCGTTTATGAAATGTATTATAATTTTTCGGCTCCTGTAAACAAAGTTTTAGGTCATAGGGTGCTCGCTATAAACCGTGGCGAAAAGGAAGAGTTCTTAAAGGCAGGAATTAAAGTGGAGGCGGATAGACCCTTGGCTGTACTTAACCGCATCTATGTAGATGGTGAGGGCGAGTGCGCCGAGTTTGTTAAGTCGGCCGCTGAGGATGCTTATAGCCGTCTTATATTTCCCTCTGTTGAAAGGGAAATCAGAAACGAACTCACCGATAATGCCAGCGAGGGCGCAATATCCCTTTTCGGCACTAATTTAAGACAATTGTTATTGCAACCGCCCGTTAAAAATAAGGTGGCAATCGGTCTTGACCCGGGCTATCGCACAGGTTGTAAGGTGGCGGTTGTTGATAAAACGGGCAAGGTGCTTGATACGGCTGTAATTTACCCCACACATAGTGAGGCTCAAATAGAGAAATCAAAGGCAACCCTTAAGGCTTTAATAGAAAAATACAGGGTAGAAATCATCGCTATCGGTAACGGCACTGCCTCAAAGGAAACCGAAATTTTCACGGCTGATGTATTAGGCACAGTTAATTGTAAGGTCGCATATATGGTGGTAAAGGAGGCAGGCGCATCTGTTTATTCGGCATCTAAGGAGGCCGCCGCCGAAATGCCCGATTTAGATTTAACACTTCGTAGTGCCGTATCAATCGCAAGGCGACTGCAAGACCCCTTGGCCGAGCTTGTTAAAATAGAGCCAAAGGCAATAGGGGTTGGTCAATATCAACACGATATGCCTCAAAAAAGGCTTAGTGAGGCGCTTGACGGTGTAGTGGAGGACTGTGTAAACAGCGTCGGAGCCGACCTTAATACTGCATCTGAATCGTTGCTTTCACATATTGCGGGACTAAGCGCCACAGTTTGCAAAAATATTGTTGCTTACCGTGAGGAAAACGGTCGATTTGTTGATAGAGCAGAACTTAAAAAGGTTGCAAAATTAGGACCTAAAGCATACGAACAATGCGCAGGCTTTTTAAGGGTTAGTGATGGTAAAAACCCGCTTGATAACACGGGTGTTCACCCCGAGTCTTATGCAACTGCCAAAAAACTTCTCAAACTGTTTTCCTTAAGCGAAAAGGATATAACGGTAAAGGGCTTACCGCAACTACCCACTCTCGTTGAGCAAATGGGCGAAGAAAAGGTGGCAAATGAATTAGAAATTGGCTTGCCGACACTTAAGGATATTGTAAAGGAATTATCTCTTCCCGGTCGTGACCCCCGTGATGAACTTCCGCCCCCATTGCTTCGCACCGATGTTATGGATATAAACGACCTTAAAGAAGGTATGGTGCTAAAGGGCACAGTTCGTAATGTTATAGATTTCGGTGCTTTTGTGGATATCGGTGTGCATCAGGATGGTCTTGTTCACCTTTCTCAAATTTGCGATAAATTTATAAAGCATCCGAGCGAGGTTTTGTCGGTGGGCGACCTTGTAAATGTAAAAATACTTTCGGTTGACACCAAGAAAAACCGCATTTCACTCACAATGAAAGGTGTGTAAAAAACTCCGATGGATTTGAAAAATCCATCGGAGTTTTCTTTTTCATTAAAATATTATTTGTGAAATATCATAAGTTCCCAAATTTATTATTTGTTTCTTCTTTTTAAGAGCTTCTTCAACAAAGGTATAGGTGTTTGAAAGGGAGTTTTCTAAATACGAAACTACAAATTTAGAATGGTCAATCATAAAAGAGTTCCTTTTTCGTATAGCAAATTTTAATGGTGTTTTAGTTAACACATCAGGGAAAATAGTTTTTTTAATATTATAATATGGATAGTTTTCTTTTCTTAAATATGCAAGCACAACAAATATTTGTATGTTGTGCTTTTTTTCAAGCTTTTCGAGCACCTTGTAGGTTATTCTATCAAAATCTCCGTGAGTCCCAACATAAAAGGTGCGCACTTGCTCGTTTATTATTAGCTTTTCGATTGCGAATAAAAGTTTGTTTTCAATTTCTAATGGACAATTTTTGTGACCTATAAAACAACAGCTTTGCATAAAATCACCTTCCCGCTACAAATAATTTTAAGGGAATTTCCCTTAAAAGTCAATAAGGCATATTCCCTTAAGGCATAATTTGGGATAGGGAGTGATAAAATGGTTAATCGTTTAAGGGATATGCGAGAAGACAGAGATTTAACACAAGCACAAATGGCGGATTTGCTAAAGGTTCATCAAACAACATATTCGGATTATGAAATAGGTAGATTAAATGTGCCGATAGATATTTTTATAAAACTTGCGAAATTTTATGAAACAAGCATTGATTTCCTTGCAGGAATTACTGATAATCCCAAACCATATAAATAATAAAAACACCGCATAGATAAATTTTCTATGCGGTGTTTTTGTGTTTTTATTTGTAAAAATCTTTTAATTCACTAATGTATGTATCGGGTTCGACAAGGTAGCAAAGTCCGTGACCTGCGCCCTTGATAATTACCAGCCTTTTTTTAGAGGAACAGGCGTTGTAGTTGATTTCGCTCATGTATGACGGAACAAAATCATCGGTGTCGCCGTGAAAAAATATAACGGGAACGGTGCAGTTTCGAAGGGAATTTTCACTTGTTTTTTCTTCTAAATTAAATCCTCCATAAATTAATGCGCCCAATTTCACAAAGGGGTAGGCAAGGTTTTCGGGCAATCCCATTTCACGAATAACCTTTTTTATTATATCTTTGGCGCTGCTAAAACCGCAATCGGCAAGAACACCAACCACATTTTTGGGTAAATCTTCGCCTGCCGCCATTAAGACGGTAGAGGCGCCCATGGAAATTCCCGTAAGGTGAATTTTAACATTGTCACCAAACTGCTTTATCATAAAATCTATCCAACAAAGACAGTCCTTGTGTTCTTTAATTCCAAAGGTTATTACATTACCGCCGCTTTTTCCGCTTGTTCGTTGGTCAACGATAAAGGCGCTGCGCCCTAAAGCAAAGCAACGCTGAACGCCGCCCGATAAATCTCGCTCGGCAGTACCTCTATAACCGTGAAACATAAGTTCAATCGGCGCACCATTTTTATATTCGTAGTATTTGGCAAAAAGTCGTGTGCCGTCAAAAGAAACTATACTGAATTCTTGATGGGGTAGCGCCCTTGCCTCTTCGCCCCACTTTAGAATTTGCGATTTATACGGCAAATAAATCTCACCATCGGGAACCAATTTGGCCGAGTTTTTAATCCGTTCTTTTTTTGAAACAAAAAAAGCAAGATGAAAGCATATATAAGAAATCAAGAGTATAAGAATGATGAGAAGAATAAAAATCCCCAAAGCCCAAATCAAAGTGTATCACCTCTTAGTAGTATTTTATCACCAAAGAGTAGGTAAAAGCAACCCATTTTATTTTTTCGGGTTGCTTTTTAAGGGGTAATAGGGTAAAATTATATTACAAAATAAAACAAAGAGGTTAATATGATATATTTAATAAGTGATATACACGCCGATAAAAATTTTTTGGGATTAAACGAATATTTGCAAAAGGCCACCGATGAGGATTGGCTTATAATTTTGGGCGATATAGGTTTTGGCTTCGAAAAAACCGAGCAAAATAAAGCCTTTGATGAATTCTTTTTATCCATAAAGAAAAATGTAGCCTTTATAGATGGTAACCACGAAAATTACGATTTGCTTTATTCTTATCCCGTAGTAGAATTTTTCGGAGGCAAGGCGCATAAATTAACTGATAAAATTTTTATGTTAGAGCGTGGCGGAATTTACGAGATGGAAGGCAAAAAACTTTTTGTAATGGGCGGCTGCAAAAGTTCGGCGTCATGGAAAGAGCGTGGCCTTTGGAGTCCCAAAGAGGAGCCGAGTGAGATCGAGGTAAATTACGCCAAGGAAAATCTTAAGAGGCATAATAATAGGGTTGATTTTGTTTTAACACATAAATACGAGTATGATGAAACCTATCCCGTTATAAGCCAAAATCTTTTAGAACTTTGCCGATATATTGACGAGTCGGTTGAATATAAACTTTGGTATTCAGGTCACGAGCATGTTATCGAGAAAATCGATGGTAAGCATTTTAGGATTTATAACGAAATAGTAGAATTATAGGTGTAAAAAAGGTACAAATCGATAGATAAAAAGGCCTTTGTAACCATAAGCGAGGTCGCCGATGTATTCAAGGCCAATGATTAAATAAGTAAACCCCGAATTTTTCGGGGTTTTAATATTAAACAGTTCCTGTAACTGTGATGATTGCGGTGCCGGGAGTTATTGTCCAAGCGCCTGTTACTGCATCCTGAGTAAAGGTGGCGGCAGGAACGGTTATTTGTCCGGGAGCAGTTGCGAAAAGACCTGTTACTTCGTTGTAGGTGTAGTTGGCAGGTTCGCTCCAGGGGGCGCCGTTATAGGTTACTGTGATATTCGACAAAATCGGGTCGAAAAGGTCGGTGATAACTACGTTGTCGGTAGCATCGGCATCGAGATTGCCTGTGTTTTGAATAACAAAGGTGTAGGTTAATTGACCGTTTTCGGTAACTACCAAGGGAGTAAGCGATTTTGTGATACTTAAATTAGCGGCATTTTCTGCGGGCACTGTTTCGCTTGCGGTTACGGGAGTGATGCCTCCGCTTACTGTAACTGTATTAGTGATAACACCTGTGGTTTCAGGGGACGCAAATTCGTTAGCAGTTGCGGTATAAGCAATTGTTGCCACTGAGTTTGCGGGTATTGTTATATTAGAAATAACAAGGGGTGGCCCTGCGGCTACTGTGGGGGCCGGTTGCAAAACGCCGTTGATGAAATATTTTACCGAGCCCTCAAGATAAGAAAGGGGTACAACTGTGGTAGCGCCAAAGGTATATGCGCCGAGGTCATCGGTTAGGATAAGACCTGTAAATGCGGTGTTGCCCGAGTTTGTAACGTTTACAATATAGGTTGTGTCCTGACCTTCGGAATAGGTCGGCTCAACAGCAGTTTTAGTTGCAGATAAAACCTCAAGAATTTCACCTGTTGTGATATTTGAATTCACGGTTCCGCCACTATAAGAAAGGGTGGCTTGGTTTGTGAATATAGCCATATTTTTTCCTCCTTTTGATTTGTACAGGCCAATAGCCTGTCATACCATTATATGTGTTTATATAAAAAGTGTTTTCAAAAGGAAGACCCCGATATGCATCGCATATCGGGGCTTTCTATTAACCTCTAAAGGTTTCATCAAAGAAAATAGGATTGGTCCAAGCACGGTTGCCGTTTTCATCAATCACGCTTAAACGAATGTATTCAAAGCCTTTAGGCCATGTATTAACAAGGTCGAACTCAACGCGGGTTAGTTTGCCGTCTTCGTTTTTGGTAACTTCTACACCGCCGTAGGTGTAACCCTTGGGGTCGAGTGCAGCACGCCTCGGGTGACCCATAGATTGCAAGCAAACATTTGCGACAGGTGAACACTCAATAACAGCCTTGCCATCATCACTCACATAAAAATCATATATTTCAGGTCCGCAGGAGGAGTAGAATTTGCCTTCTTTAACAGCTGCTAAAATGTCGTTGATGTTATTTTCGGAGTTAACCATTACCCAGCCGCCGCCTAAATGCGCATCGTAGTGCATATCATCGGTAGCAACACCCCAAAGGCGATAACCACCTGCTAAAAGTTCATCCCAATATGCAGCGTTAGCATCATCACCCTTAAGGGCTGAACCTGTGTTCCAAATTTCCATAGCAACATGGCCTTTTTGGGTTTCAAAAAGGCGAGCAGGTGTGCTGCTCCACTCGGGGTGACAATAGATTGTAATGTTGTTTTTCTCGTGCATTTTATCAAGATAGGGTTGATATTGTTCGCTGTTTCTTACATCGGCTCTGCCTGTGTCCTCATCGTGTTCGTAGCCGTTGCCGTCCTCTTTTGTGGGGCCAAGGGCAACTATATGGAAACAACAGTAACCGCCAATTCCGGGTTTGATTCCAACCGATTCTTCTTCAACACCTGGTATAATTGTAATATTTTTTTCGGGCGAAGGATGTTCGAGATTGTAAATGCGGTGGTCGGTTATAGCAAGAAAATCAAAGCCCTTTGCTATATAACGCTCAACGGTATCTTGTGGGGTGTACCAACCATCAGAACGATTGGTGTGACAGTGAAGTTGTCCTTTGAGCATTTTGCGTTTTTCGATAAAAGCCTGTTGTCTAATCATAATTGTCCTCCTGAAATTTAGTCGATTAAAAATATTGGATTTGTCCAAGCCTTGTTACCGTCCTTATCGGTAATATCAAGGCGAATATAACTGTAACCCTTTGGCCAACGATTGAGGTCGAATTCAAATCGTGTAACCTCTCTGCCCGGACGCTGTAAATATTGTTGATGTCCCATTGAGTTAAGGGCGCCTCTAACGGCGGGCGAACATTCAATTATTGCTTTATCGTTTTCGATGTAAAAATCGTAAATCAAGGGACCTGTTGATGAGTAAAACTTGCCCTCTTTAAGAGCCTCTAAAATGGAATTTATATCGTTTTCGGCATTAACCATCACAAAACCACGGCCAAGGGTATGCTCGCTGTGGGAATCATCGCTTGCAACGCCCCAAATTTTAATATCCTGAGCTAAAAGTTCATCCCAATAGGAAGCGTCTTTATCAATATCATAGTTCACAACCGAGGTTGTGTTCCATATTTCCATAGCGGTGTGGCCTTTTTGGGTATCAAACATTCTTGCAGGAGTGCTGCTCCACTCGGGGTGGCAATAGATTGTGAGATTGTTCCTTTTATGCATATCATCAAGATAAGGTTGATACTCTTTAGAGTTTTTAACATTTATGTATGTAATCTCTTCATCTTGTTCATAGCCGTTGCCGTTTTCTTTTGAGGGACCAATAGCAACAACATGGAAGTTGGAGTATCCTCGGCCGCTTGGCATAAGATTGTGCGTGTCGGTTTCAACACCGGGGATAATTGTCAGTCCAAGACCTTCATTGAAGTTCTTAAGATTATAAATATGATGGTCGGTAAGGGCAATAAAATCATAGCCTTTATCTTTGTAAAGACGCATAACTTCTTCGGGAGTCAGCTTGCCGTCTGAACGGGTGGTGTGGGTGTGCAAATTACCCTTTAGCATCTTTCTTTTTTCTATAAATGCCTGATGTCTAATCATATATAAGCACCTCTCGGTTTAATATGTGATTTCTAAAACATTAACCGTGTCATCGGTATCGGCTTTGTATTCAACCGAAACAATTTCCTTTTCGGGATAGGGATTTATATATGCGGTTTTATACCAAGTTTCGCCACCGTTTATAAACGGCAGTGTAGAGTAGGATACCTGTGCAAGACCGGAACTTGTAGGTGTGCCATCGTCATTATAAATGATAATACCTTTTAGAGCATAATCGTAATTGATGTCCTTTGAGGCAATATTGGTGCCGTATTTAACATCAAGTTTTGCTGTGGTATTATCCGAATATTTAACCTCATAATATCCCAAATGATAAACAGAGTTTTCTATAAACACGCCATCATAGAAAGCAACGGGTGCTATAAATTTATCAACATTATGCGATATAACAATGTAGGGCTTGTCCTCAAGTTTTCCGTATTTGAAACGGAAAAGTTCCGCAAAGGTTTTTTCCACCATTTCATCGTGTTCATCATCGCCGTAATTCTCGTTCCAATAGGCGTAGGCGTTTGAGGCGAAACGGAAGTATTGCAAATTGCGTTGCATATATTCTTCCTTAAAGGTGCCCCAGTTTGAAGAAAGACCGCCTTTTGTACCTGCCTTGATGCGCTCGCCCCAGTGTTTGATGTTGTGCGCTGAACAGTTGCCATATATGGTTTCAAACTCGTAATCGTGATATACATAGTCATATTGTTGACCATAGGAATGATACCAGTTAAGCATAAGAATATCTTTTGGTAAAATGTGTCGGCAGTAGAATGTGGGGTTAAAATACATGGGGTCTTCTTTTTCAAAAAGGTGTCCCGAGCCCGAGCCTGCCCAAGGGCGTCCGTCAGGCAAAATGGCGGCTAAAAGTTGGTCGCCCCACATAGCCGTGCGTATACCACGCTCGGATAGCCAATCGTGAATTTTGATTACATCATCTGAAAAAACCTCAAAAGGCTTTTTGTCCTTGCAACGAGGACAAAGGCAAAGGGTATATACCTCGTCGTGACCTATGTTTACAATCTTTGGCTCGAAAACATCGATAATTTCTTCTAAAATATCAAAAACAATTTTGTATGTATCGGGGTGGTTGGGACAATATGTGTCGGGAAACTCAATGTCCTCCTCGCGTTCACGAATATGGGGGTATGCCATACAAATATAATCTGCATGGGATAGCGTAGGAACTTCGGGACATACCGAAAGGCCACGATAACGGCAATATTCTATAAGACCACGAACTTCCTCTTGGGTTAAAACATCCCCTTCACCATTATCGGTGTGTATTGAGTTTTTGCGCCAAGGATAGCCGTATTGAATTTCGTGTGTGCGGCCCGAGAAACGCTTTGTGTCCTCAGCGTATTTTCTCCAAACCTCATTGATTTTAGGATGGCGCTTATATTCCATAGCACCGCCAACCTCAAGGAATAAGAAGTTGTGCTTATAGTAAACCAACATATCAACCATTTTATAAAAATCTTCAATGGTTTCATGTCCGGGCAAAAATGCACGATAACCACGATAGTCACAATAGGGGGCATCTTCTATATAGCCGATAGTAAGTTCTTCAAATTCGCAAAGTTGTTTAAGGGTAACTGCGGCATAAATACGGCCTCTAAGGGTTGTGCCGTAGAGCGAAATTTTATCGGCGGTTATTTTGATTGCATAACAATCTTCTTTTTGCTTTAGGGCGAAACCTTCGGGTAGCGTGTCCCAAAACTCAATGTTTTGGATGCTGCCGTTAGGGATACCGAATTGATTTATTGTTTCGTTTATAAGGTCGAGAGCGTAACCCTCACCCTTGATTTTTGCATTTTTCGATAAAGAGATAGGTTCCCCTTTTTGCCATATTTGTGGATTCAAAAACATAAAGCATTTCTCCTAAATACATTTCACAAAAAGGAAAAAAGTATCCCTTTTTGTGATTGTAGCATAATTAAATTTGCCAGTCAAGGTTTTACACTGAAATAAAATAATATTATTGATTTTTAACGGGTGATATAATATAATTTAGTTAAATAACAAGGTTGGTTTTGGAGGCGTTTTATATGAAAACTTGCAATAGCCATAAGTATGAGTACGATTATTTAACAGCAAACAAGCCTTTGTTAAAATTCGATAAGAATAGAAATTTTAACGAATGGCAAGAGGAGTGCAAAAATAAACTCAACGAGTTGTTAGGCTTGCCGCTTGAAAAATGTGATAGCGAGTTTGAAATCGAGTACGAAAAAGAGTGTGATGGGTTTACTAATATTCGTTTCACCGTTCAAACCGAGCCGGGATATTTTGTGCCCTGCCATTTGTTTGTGCCAAACACAAAAGCTTCAAAATATCCTTTGTGTATTTGTCTTAGCGGTCACGCAACAGGTATGCACATGGTTATGGGTGAGCCTAAAAATGAAAACGATGCCGAATCTCTTAAGGCTTGGCCGCAAAAGGCGATAGCCACAAGAGCCGTTAAAGAGGGGTATATCGCCTTAGTTATTGAGGCTCGTAATTTTGGTGAGAGCAGTGTTGCCGGTTATGGAACTTCTTGTGATGAGGCGGGCAAAATTGCCTTAATTATGGGAAGAACCGTTGTGGGTGAGCGCGTGTGGGATGCTATGCGCATTTTAGATGCAGTGGGAGAAAATTTCCCGCAAGTAGATATGGAAAATATCGTGTGCACAGGTAATTCCGGTGGCGGCACAGCAACATTTTATCTTTCCTGCCTTGAACCCCGTATTAAAATTTCGGCTCCCTCTTGTGCAGTATGCACCTATGAGGATTCGATAGCGGCGGTGCCTCATTGTCTTTGCAATCATATCCCGTCAATTCGCAAATATTTTGAAATGGCTGATTTGACCTGCTTAATAGCCCCTCGCCCGTTTCTTCTAACAGCCGGTATTAAGGATGAAATATTCCCGATACACGGTGTGGAAAAAACCTTTGAAGAGGTAAAGGAGATTTATAAGGCGGCAAATGCTTCGGATAACTGTCATTTGCTCGTTGGCGATAACGGACATTTTTATTATGCAAATTTGATATTTGAGAAACTTCGTGAAATTAACAAATAAGTATTTTTTCTTTTAAGTTTCAAATAATAATTGAAACTATCCTTGGAGGAATTTGATGAAAATAGCATTTTTTGATACAAAACCGTACGACCGCCCTTTTTTCGATAAAATATCGGAAGAAAAAAACTACAAAATCAAATATTTTGAAACCAAACTTAACGAGGATACGGCGGGCTTGGCAAAAGGCTTTGATGCGGTTTGTGTCTTTGTAAATGACACGGTAAACAAGGCGGTTATTGATATTTTGGTGGAAAATTCGGTAAAGGTAATTGCGCTTCGTTGCGCAGGCTTTAATAATGTGGACACCAAGTATGCATATGGTAAAATTCATATATTGCATGTGCCGGCTTATTCACCCTACGCTGTAGCCGAGCATACAATGGCCCTCTTGCTTACCTCAATCCGACGCATACACAAGGCCTATATTCGCTCTCGGGACTTTAATTTTAGTTTATCGGGACTTGCAGGTATCGACCTTCACGGTAAAACGGTGGGTATAATCGGTACGGGCCGTATAGGTAGAGTATTTGTTGATATTTGCAAGGGTTTTGGTATGAAGGTTTTAGCCTATGATAAATATCCCGTAAAACAAATCGAGTGCGAAACAGTAAAGTATGTTTCTCTTAATGAACTTTTCAAAAATAGCGATATAATATCCTTGCATTGTCCCTTAACAAGCGATACTTATCATATAATTGATGAAGCGGCGCTTGCAGTTTGTAAAAAAGGTGTGATAATTCTTAACACCTCTCGTGGCGCCTTGGTGGATGCCGAGGCTTTGCTTTCGGGAATTAAAGAGCGTAAGGTTGGCGCCGCATGTCTTGATGTTTATGAAGAGGAATCCGAACTTTTCTTCGAGGATAATTCGGGCCATATATTAGATGACGATACCCTTGCGCGCCTGATTTCAATGCCAAATGTAATAGTAACCTCACACCAGGCATTTTTAACCGATGAGGCGCTTCAAAATATTGCCGAAACAACAATGGATAATATTTCTGTCTTTTTTGAAAAGGGCTATTGTGAAAACGAGTTGTGCCATAAAAATGATGAGGTTGGCACCTGCAAAAATGGTAAATGCTTTTAGGAGTAGATATGGAAATAAGTAAAAACATTAAATATGTAGGCGTATATGATAGAAAAATAGACTTGTTTGAGGGACAGTATAGGGTGCCCGACGGCATTTCTTACAACTCTTATGTGATTTTAGACAGCAAAATTGCTGTTATGGATACGGTGGATATTGCCTTCACACACGAGTGGCTTGATAATATTCAAACAGTTATCGGCAGCAAAACACCCGATTACCTTGTTATTCAACATATGGAGCCCGACCATTCGGCAAATATAATGAATTTTTTGAGGGCATATCCAAATACCACTGTTGTGGCTTCAACTAAAGCCTTTGATATGATGAATAACTTTTTCGGCACCGATTTCACCGATAAGAAATTGGTGGTGGGCGAGGGGGACACTTTGCCTTTAGGTGAGCATACCCTTAATTTTGTCACCGCCCCTATGGTGCATTGGCCCGAGGTTATTTTAAGTTATGAGCAGAGCGAAAAGATACTATTTTCGGCCGATGCCTTTGGTAAATTCGGCGCATTAGAGGTGAAGTCGGACTGGGTAGAAGAGGCTCGTAGATATTTTATAAATATTGTGGGCAAATATGGCGCACAGGTGCAAAGATTGCTTAAAAAAGCGGAAACTCTTAAAATAGAAAAAATTTGTCCCTTGCACGGCCCAATACTTTGTGAAAATCTTTCGGAATATATAAGGCTTTATAATGTGTGGTCCTCTTATCAAATTGAAAAAGAGGGTATAGTTATTGCTTACACCTCTATTTACGGCAATACCAAAAAAGCGGTGCTTTTGCTTGCCGATAAACTTAAGGAAAAGGGTTGCCCCAAGGTTATACTGCACGATTTGGCAAGATGCGATATGGCAAAGGCTGTAAGCGATGCTTTTTGTTATGGGAAACTTGTTTTGGCATCAACCACATATAATGCCGAGGTTTTTCCGCCTATGCGTGCCTTTATCAATCACCTTACCGAGCGGAATTTCAGCAATCGCACTGTAGCGCTTATTGAAAACGGAAGTTGGTCGCCGTTAGCGGCAAAGGTTATGAAAGAACTGCTTCAAAATTCCAAAAATATAACCTTTGCGCAAAACAATGTGCAAATTTTATCGGCTTTGTCGGTAGAAAGCAGCAATCAACTTGAAAATCTTGCCGAGGAACTTTGTTATGAATATAAGGCTCAAAAGGGCGAAAATGTCAATAAAAACGATTTATCGGCTCTATTTAATATAGGGTACGGACTATATGTAGTAACCTCTTTTGACGGCAAACGCCATAATGGTCTTATAGTCAACACTGTAACACAGGTCACCAACACACCAAACAGGATAGCGGTTGCGATAAACAAGGAAAACTATTCTCACCATATTATTAAACAAACAGGTAAGATGAACATCAACTGTTTGTCGATTGATGCGCCCTTTGATGTTTTTAAGAAATTTGGTTTTGTAAGTGGACGTAATATCGATAAATTTGCAAATGAAACACCGCTTTATTCCGATAATGGACTTGCTTTTTTGGATAGATATATAAATTCCTTTATTTCGCTAAAGGTAGAGCAGTATGTTGATCTTGATACTCACGGTATGTTTGTTTGTGAGGTAACCGAGGCTCGAGTATTGTCCGATAAACCTACAATGACATATAGTTATTATCAGGATAATGTAAAACCAAAGCCTCAAACCGAGGGTAAAAAGGGTTTTGTTTGCAAAATATGCGGATATGTTTACGAGGGGGATACCTTGCCAGAAGATATTATATGTCCTCTTTGCAAGCACGGTGCGGCTGATTTTGAGGCCATTGTATAAAAATTATATTTTTAATTTATAGTGTAATCAATGTATAATACAACTGTAATTTTGTATTATACTATAATTAGGAGGTAATATTATGAAAAAATATGTTTGCGATGTTTGTGGCTGGGTTTATGACGAAGCCGTAGGCTATGAAGAAGAAGGTATCGAGGCAGGTACAAAATTTGAAGATTTGCCCGAAGATTTTGCTTGTCCCCTTTGCGGCGTTGGCAAAGATAATTTTAGCATCGAGGAATAAAAAAGGCCGAAAGGCCTTTTTTTATTGAAAAGTGATTGGCTTTATGTTAAAATCGTTTTCGTAACGGAGGCGAAAAAATGAAAGAATTATCGTTTGTTTTAAGCATTTTGGGCCTTGTGGCTATGCTTGGCGCTTCGCTTATAAAGGGCAAGCGTATGAATTACATATTATTCCTTGTATTGCTTGGGAATTTGCTTATAGGGGTAAGTTATCATTTAGATGGCGGCATAAACGGTGCCGTAAGTTGTTATTTGGGAGCCGCGATAACCTTTGTTAATTTTCTTTTTGAAAGGCAAGAAAAGGCAATACCCAAATGGCTTACTTTAATATATATGGTTGCTTTTGTTGGTCTTAATATATTTGTAAGCGTTACGGGAGGCGGAATAACCTTGCCCACCGTTATCGCCATTATAGCGGCGGTAGTTTTTGTGCTTTGCGTGGGTCAAAAGAACGGCGCGAAATACCGATTTTGGACACTCTTTAATGTTGGTCTTTGGATTTTGCACGATATAGTTGCACTCACTTTTGGTCCGCTTGTAAGCCACGCCATACAGTTTATAACAGCCCTTACGGGTGCCATTTTGCACGACAGAAAAAATAAATAATGCATAAGTCCACCTTGTGTTTTGTACATAAGGTGGGCTTTTTAATTATAAAATCAGTCAAGTTTTAAGAATAATTCAAATACGCGCTTGGCACAGCGCTCAAAATGTTCGCGTTTTAGTTGACCGCTTTCAAGCGCCGACCTTAAAAGTTCAGGTTCTCCCCAAGGCATACGAACATCGTTGCCCGAACTTACACAAAGGCGTTGGTCACAAGGTGTGGCCCAGTCGGTCATTACAATGCCATCGTATCCCCACTCATCTCTTAAAATGCCCTGTATTTGTTCGTAGCAGGTGCAAAGTCTTCGGGAGTTAAGGATATTATAACCGTTCATAATTGTCCAAGGGTTAGCCTCTTTAACACAAATTTCAAAGCCTTTAAGATAAATCTCTCTTAATGCTCGCTCGGAAACACGGCTGTCGCTATGCTTTCGATTAGTTTCCTTGTTGTTGCAAGAAAAATGCTTGGGACAACAGGCAGTTTTAACGCTTTGAGAACCGCTTACTATTGCCGCTGCAAATTTTCCTGAAATTAGTGGGTCTTCGCTAAAATATTCAAAGTTTCGGCCACAAAGCGGGTTGCGGTGAATGTTGAGGGCGGGAGCAAGCCAAATGGCAATTCCGTTTTCTTTTGCCTCTATTCCACAGGCTTTTCCAAACTTAAATGCAAGTTCAAGATTCCAAGTAGAAGCCAGAAGAGTGGCTGAGGGCCAGGCAGTAGTTGGTATGCCAACCTCGGGGTTTATTCTAACTCCGGCAGGTCCGTCGGCCGTTATAAAAGCAGGAACACCGAGCCTTTCTATATCACCTATACCGCTCGTGTCGGTAACGCCCCTTTTGGCTACACCACTCATAAGAAGTATAAGTTCCTCCTCGGTTAGTTGGGTGATAAACTCATCAAGGGTTATTTTATTGTCGGCAACATCAAGTAGTGTAAACGGGGTGTCACATTCAAGCTTTTTTGTTGTGTTGGGCTCGATGGGCACAAAGGTGTAGTCTTTCACAGGGAAAGAGGGGAGCTCTTCAAAAGTTCCGTCATTCAGCATACGTTTTTCAAGCGCGTTTGGCGCACATTTTTGGCTTAACTGTTCGGTAACAATAAATTCCTCGGCAACAAGGTAGCGCCAATCAAGTTCTTTAAGATTTCGGCTGCTATTGCCTATATAGAAGATATATTCGCCTTTTTCAAGTAGGAATGCCGACATTTGAAGTTTTCCAAGGTCGTCATAACTTGCCATACTTTTAATATCAAATGTGATTGTTAAGCGCTCACTTTCGCCGGGGGCTAAAAGTTTTGTTTTTTGGAAAGCGGCAAGCGAAATTTTGCTTTTGCCCAAAACACCGTTTGGCGCGCTGTAATAGATTTGAACAACCTCTTTGCCCGCAAAATCGCCCGTGTTTTTAACTGTAGCCGAAATTTTAATTTTATCGCCAAAAGGCTCTGCAGAAGTGTCACTTATTCCAAACTGGGTATATGAAAGGCCGTAACCAAAGGGATATATAACCTTGCTCAACATATTGGGAATTGTTTCAAAATATCGGTAGCCAACATATATATCCTCAAAATAACAAACATAGTCATCACTTTCGTGAAAGGTGTCGGATGAGGGATAGTCGGCAAATTCACTCGCAAAGGTATCGGGCAGTTTGCCCGAAGGTGTTGTGTCACCGCAAATTATATCGGCAACAGCAAGTCCGCCCTCCATACCTGCCTGCCAAGCAAGAAGCACTGCATCTATTTTGGGATTGGATTTTATCCACGAAAGGTCAATGATGGCGCCGATATTTAATACAACCACCGAGTGCTCAAAAGCCTTTGTAACCTCTTCAACCATTTTTTTCTCGGCGTCCGCAAGATAAAAATCGCCCTTTTCGGCCAGTCTGTCGGTGCACTCGCCCGAATAGCGATGTATTGTAATAATGGCTACATCACTGTTGAGAGCGGCGCTTTCGATAAGGTCTTTAGGTAGTTCAATTTCGGAATAGGGAATATCCCAAAGTTTGTCAGTTTGGTGTTGATTAAGCAAGGGTAGAGCATAATCGTGATAATATTTTGTCAAGGGCTCATAAACCGATATTTTAGGCGATTTGCAAAGGAAACCCTCATAAATATCCCGAACATACTCGCTGAAAACCATGCCGCTGCCTCCGCCAATCTTTACATAGTCAACACTGCCTATGCCAAAAAGCGCTACACGGGTATTTTCTTTTAAGGGAAGAAGCCCGTTGTTTTCAAGTAGCACCATGCCCTCGTTGGCAATCTCTCTTGAAAGTTCGATGTGTTCTTTAGAGCCGGTAAGGCGTTCGCCGTTTTCACCGATATTGGTGGTGAGATTGTATTTGTATCGCGCCCACCTTTCAGCATTAACCTTCTGGTTTTCACGGACAAGTTTCATAAAAAGTCCCCCTAAAATAAAAGTTTTCAATTGTATTTTAGGACAAATTATGTTACAATACAAGAAAAAATATACTGTGTTTAGGACAATAAATGCAAGAAGGTGCAATTTTGGAAGCGATTTTCAGAGAAACACAAAAAGAATTTTGTTGGAACAAATGTCAAACAGTAGGGT
The DNA here is from genome assembly GCA_045601525.1 of Acutalibacteraceae bacterium. GTDB lineage: Bacteria > Bacillota > Clostridia > Oscillospirales > Acutalibacteraceae > SIG565. The sequence goes on along the minus strand of JAZRZR010000043.1, from coordinate 486 downwards.
TTAGGGCGCATGTTCACGATGATATTGAAATGGTTTATGTAAAAAAAGGTGGCGGTGTAGCATTTTGCGACGGCAAAAAATATGCTCTAACCGATAACTCTTGCTTTTTGGTTTTTCCAAATCAGGTGCATCAGTATCTTGATTTTGATAATGGAGAGTATTTGATTTTAATAATGAAACCCTTTGAACTTTTAAGATATAATGAAATCTTTATGAAAGGGGTGCCTGAAAACGCCCTTTGTTCTTTTGATAATCAAAATGATAGCGGATTGGTCACTTTAATGGAAATGGCTCAAGAGGAATATGAAAGGAAGGGCTTTAGCGATGTTATAGCAGCCTATCTCACCGCAATTTTTGGAAAACTTTTGCCTTTTTATAACATAAAAAAAGCAAATTATTCTCGAGATAATGCCTTAAGGGTTTTGGAGTTTTGCACAACGCATTGTAAGGAAGATTTGTCGGTAGAAACGGTTGCACAACATCTCT
>JAZRZR010000042.1:0-15741 GCA_045601525.1 Acutalibacteraceae bacterium | reverse complement strand
AAGGAGGGTGCATTATGGAAAAATTTAACCTGCTTAAGAAAGTATCCGAAACGGTTGAAAACTTTCAAGCTGAAAGGGTTATAATTCCAACTGAAAAAATTTATCGCGGAAGCACCGTTCTTAATTTAACCAGTGCGGTGGAAACCGATAAAAACGGAACAGTATATTCGGCAAAGGTTTTGAAGTTTGATACTATTACTTCGCTTGAAAACCTGCCTGATAATATCATCGGCATTTATATGAACAATGCCGAAAATCTTGTGCGCCTTGAAAAACCTGTTAGAGGCGCCTTCGTGGTTTATGTGGATATTCTTGAGGAATATATAAATCTCACGGGCGCAAAGGCGGTAGAAAAACTGCTTGAAAAGGTTCCCTTTGGTGCAAGGGTGATTTTGGATAATGATATTTATCCCCGTGAAATCATGTGGTCTAACACTCTTAAAAAGGCTTATCAGGCAAAATATGGTGAGGATATTTGTGATAAACTTGCTCTTTTGTTTATCGACCTAAAGGGTTCTGCCCGTTTCCGTTCAAGATATTTTTCATTACTCTCAACCCTCGTGCAAGAAACATTTATTGCTCCTCTTAAAGTAAAGGCCGACCAACTTTATGGCATAATTGATTGTGCGATAGGTGCCGTTACCCAAATATTACCCAATAATAGCAATATGAGTTTCGCCGAAAAGTTTGATGGCATTATTCTTGAATATTCAGCCGAAAATCTTTTGGGTGAAAACCTTAAAAGAAATGTTGAACTCGTAGGTAATACGGTAAACAAAAATATAATTGCAAGCATTAAAAGGGAAGACTATGAGGAATTATCCCTTAACGATATTAAAAATATAATTGATAGGCTTTATGCTTTGGGTCTTGAAAGATTTTGCATTGATGGTATCGAGCAGGATATAAAATACCAAAGTATTTGCGAATATGTTTCATATTTAAGAGCGGCTTTATCGGCAGGCGTTACTATTAAGGATACACTTGTTGTATATCCCACCTATACAGCATATTCACTTTTCAATATAACAAACGGCAAATCGGTGGTTGATTTCAATCGCCAACTTCGTTGCGCCTTGGCCGATTTATCTTCCGAAGGTTATCTATATGATGTTATAAACGAAAACTCACTTAAAGATGTGCAGTTTGTTGGCGGTAAGGTAAGATTTTTTGATAATGAATATTCAAAACTCATTATGCTTGATATGGGTAATGTTTCTTTCGCCACCGCCAATTTCTTTGCCGATTTTTTGAAGGCGGGCGGCAAGGTTTATACACTTGGTAAGAAGGTAAGGCTTATTGATGGTGTAGTGAGCGCTCGTATTAAGGATATAAATAAGAAAATAGCTCAACTTGATAGACTGCGCCTTAAACTGCTCAAAAACAGTTATTCACCCGCAGTTTCAACCAATGCGCATATAAGGGTAATGCGCCTTCCCGATACAACCTTTACATATTTTGTTGCAAATATTGTAGAGGATGTCACCCTGCGCTTTAATAAGGCCTTTGAGATTGCAAAACTTGACCTTATAGAAAAAAGCGAATATTCCGTAGGCTCTTTTGGTCAGGTTTCTCTAAGCCCTAAGGATGATACAAGCGTTTTGCTACATACAGTAAAAGGCAACACAATAAAGAGAAATAGCCGTTATGTAAATTTTGAGGAAGAGTTTATTCTTAAGGGTATTACTGAAAACATTTTACCGATAGACCGTTGCCGTTGGCGCACAGGTAAGCAATGGCAGGATGAGTGCAAGCTAAGTACCGCCCTTGAACACTTAAAACTTAGCGGCTCGGCAAAGGCTGAATTGGAATTTTGCTTCATAGTAACCGAAAAGGAAAACATTTCCTTTGCTCTTAAGATTGAAGGCGGCCAAATATCCAAGATAGAGGTTAACGAAAAAGAAGCCTCAAGTGGTGATATTACAAGTTTTGTAACACTTGGTCAAAATAAGGTGGTCCTCACACTCACAGGCTATGATATTTTCAGGCTTTTCATTTCGGGCAATTTCTCGGTGCAAAGCAATTCAAATTTCTTCTTTGGAGAAAAAGGCGCCATAATAACCGAGGATGATTTCTATATTGCCTCTTTGCCCAAAACAGTATCTATTTCTAAAATAACCCAAAGCGGTTTTTGGTTCTTTGACGGGGCTATGACCCTTTCACAAAAGGTGGATATAGGCAAGAAACTTCGTGGAATATATAAGTTGGGCTTCCGCGCTATGAACGCTCAACTTTTATCCTTGCAAATAAACACTATCCCTGCGGGCAATATAGCCTTTGCACCTTATGAAAAGGATGTAAGCGATTTGCTTTATGAGGGTGAAAACAATATTGATATAACCGTTTATGCCGAACAAAAAAATAGACTTGCAAGAGATTGCAAGTATAAGAATACGGTTATTTGCGAGCCATTTGGTTGCGCTTTGCGCCCTCGCACTCCCGAAATTATTTATTTTGAGGATGATAAAATTCACAATAAAACAAAGGATAGCAATACAATTACTGTCCGTGAAGGCGAATTAGCAGTTATTTCAGTAAACGACGAAAAAATTGCAAACTACATCGAAAATAAGATTGTAAATCCCAAAAACGAGGATGAAAACGCCTCGACTATCAAGAAGATAGCGGCTAAAATCAAGGAATATCTTTTTACAAAGCGTGACATTAGCGTTATTTCTATGGACTGTGAGTTGCGTAAAAACTTAACGGTTGGAGAAAATGTTGCGCTTGGTAAAAACCGCAAGTCGCCCACCTTCCAAGGTGTTATCAGAACATTGGGCCTTGGTGAAATCAAGGATTTGTCTGTTGAGGAACTTTCTCTTGAGCAGGTTCGTCGCACGATGCTTGCTGCCGCGGTATATTCATCGGTTAAGGTGATTGTTTGCAATCTTTCCAATATAACCGAAGATGATAAGATTTTTGATACAATGCTTGAAATTTGCAAAAATTACGAAAAAACAATAGTTGTAATCACAAGGGATATGAATTCCTGTGAAAAGGCTGACCGCTTTGTTTCAATTGAAGAAAGGCAGGCGAAAGTATGAAAAACCTATTGCGTATTGTAAAGCACGATATAGTAAATAATTTTTATCATATTATCGCTTTATGTATAACAGTTGCCGTCGTTCTTTGTGCTACTGTTGGCACTCTTGTTGCCAAGCCTCGTATTTTGGCGGGTGCGGATAGTTATTATAATGAACTAAGATATTGGGATATTAAGATATCCGCAGAGTCGTTAGGTGATAATGTTATCAATGCCGTGAAGAATGATAGCGATGTTCAATCGGTTTATTCGCAGTTTTCATCTGTTGAAAAGGCCGCACTTAACGGGGCAGGGGAATATAACCTTACAATTTATTCGGTTAACTTTGAGACCCTTGTGCACAACCCCCAAAGCATACCGATATGTCCCACAATAGTTAGGGGAACATATCCGAAAAGCACAACGGGTTGCCTTGCGATTTTGCCGGAAGAAGAAAGTAATGTTTTGAAAATCGGCGATAAACTCACAATAAATGCACCGAGTGAAATAGTAAAACAAACAGAGTTTACGGTTACAGGTGTTGCTACAAGCCCTCTCTATACCGAGGGTGAGATAATGATTTATGTAGTAAGAGATGTGTTTAGCACCGCAATTAGTGCCACCGATTTGCTTATAAATCTTAAAAGTTGTGAGAATATATCCATCTTTAGCGGTGAATATGAAAATAAAGTCAGAAGTTCGGTAGAACGCATAAAACAACTTTGCATTTCGGCGCAAAGCGGTGAAATTGATATTACCGATACTGCTGAAAATCAACTTATTAAGGCTCAAAAAGAGTATGAGTTTTTGGTTGAACAGGCCAAGACCGATTTGGATGAATTAACCAAAAATATTACAAATATGGAAACTGCGATAAATGCGCTTAACGCCGCTATTGCACCAAAGCAACAAAAAGTTGCCGAAAAGGCGGAGACAATAAATGCGCAAAAAGCAGAAATTGATGAGTTAATCGCTAAGGGCGATGCCGCTACTGATGATGAAAAGAAGCAAATAGAGGCTTATAATGCCCTTGTAAAAGAGTATGAGGAATTGTCGGCTGCAGTAAGCAGTGAACAGGCCACCTTCGACCTTAATAAAACAACCTACGAACAGTTGGTTAAGGACAAGGCATCCTATAAGCAAATTTCGGACGAGAAAATTGCTACCGCTAAGGCCCGCGTTGAAGCCTTGCAAAACGGTGAAACACTTTCTAAAACGGCACATTTCACAGGCGCAGTTATTCTTGATAATCCCGCCATTGTCGATTTTGCTTCAAAGAGCGCAGTGATTTATAAAATAGCGCCTTTCATTATAGTGGCCTTCGGCTTGCTTTTGATGGTTGCTACTGCCTATGTGGTTTATAGAATATTCGATAAAAACCGTAAGGAAATGGCACTCTTTTCTGAACTTGATATTAAGCAAAAAATATTAAGGGCGGCTTTTGTAACATTGCCCTGTTCTGTTTTAGGCTCGGCGGTTGGAATAATCGGAGGGGTTTTCCTCTTGCCAAGGGCCTTTTTCAAATATTTCTCGGCGTTTGCTTATCAATATGCATTTGTAAAGCCAACGCTTCTCACAACGCTAATACCCGTAATCGCCACCATCGTTTTAGTGGCATTAGTTTCGGTTGGTTGGTATTTATTGCTTGTTAAATTCTTGCCCGAAACCGAAAAGAAGACTTTAGTCAAGTTGCCGAAATTCTTAAATTGTTTATCGGCGCCGACAAAACTTATTATTAAAAATGGACTTCAATATAAAAAGAGATATATTATGCCGCTAATTTGTGCTATGGTTTCCCAAATTATTCTTGTAAGCGCTTGGCGTTTTGGTAACGGCGCATTTGCAGTATTGGGAGTAATAATCTTTTTATCGGCTATGGCGGCTTATTCAAAACAAACACTTTTGTATAGGCAGGAGGAATTGCGTTCAAGATATCTTGCGGCCGTGCCTGACTATACGGCAATAGGAATTTGTTTGGAAACAACCGTAACAGTTTGTTTGTCTTCGGTTATCGGAGCAATTATTTCGGCGTTTTTAGTATCGCCTTATTTTGAAAAAACAAGCGTGGCATACAAGGCGGTGCCGTCGGTTAACTTTAAGGCATTTATTTTGCTTCTCATCTTTGCGGTGTGTTGCACAATCGTTTCTATTATTTTAGTAAAGAAAAAACCCGCCGAATAATATCGGCGGGCAATAAAAATTAAATTATTTATTTGCTTCGATGAACTTTACAAGGTCACCGATTGTTTTGATGTTTTCAATCTCTTCATCTTCGACAGTTATGTTAAATTCATCTTCGATAGTAACTAACATTTCAACAACATCAAGACTGTCGGCACCCAAATCGTTGGCAATATCTGACTCCATAGTCATTTTGTCAAGATCGGCATCGAGCTGGTCAGCAAGTATTTCTTTAATTCTTTCGAAAACCATAAATAATCCTCCTTAAAGTTGGCAGGACACAAGTCCTTATAAAAATAATATGTCAAAAATCGACTTTTGTCAACTTTTTTATATTTCTAAAGCGATAGGTGATAAAAATGACATCTAAAATAGAGGGTAAAATTTCACTTTCAATATCGGGCGAAAGTCATGGTGAATTTTTAGAAGGTATAATTTCGGGGCTCCCAAAAGGAGAGGCTATAAATGCGGATTATATCGCGCTTCAAATGTCGAGGCGTGCGCCCGGGCAGGATAACACAACAACGCCGAGAAAAGAGGCCGACCTTGTAGAGATAACCGAGGGCGTTTTGGATGGATTTACCACAGGCGAGGATATTAAAATCATTATCCGTAATTCCAATCAACATTCATCTGATTATGAAAAAATCAAAAATACTCCTCGCCCGTCTCACGCCGATTATCCCGCTTTTGTAAAATTTGGCGGACAAGCAGATATGCGCGGAGGCGGTCATTATTCGGGAAGACTTACGGCGGTGCTTACGGCACTCGGTGCTATTTGCCGACAAATACTTGAAAGGCGAGGCATTACCATAGGCGGCCACATATATAATATAGGCGAAAGCTTTGATAATGCTCTTGATTCGGTAAACATCACAAAAGAAACCCTCGAAAACCTCTCAAACCGATATTTTTCAACCATAAGCGAAGAGGCAAAAGAGGATATGGTAAACACTATTTTAGATGCAAAGTCGGATGAAGACAGTATAGGCGGCACAGTTGAGGTTGCAGTGCTTGGTATGCCTGTGGGTATAGGTAATCATATGTTCGGCGGTGTTGAAAATATGATTTCGAGAATGGTATATGCTGTTCCCGCTGTAAAAGGCGTGGCTTTCGGAGCAGGCTTTGATTATTCATATTTACGCGGCAGCGAGGCAAATGATGCTTTTTACGTTAAGGACGGTAAGGTGCTTACCGCTACAAACAATTGCGGAGGAATACTTGGCGGTATGACAAATGGCATGCCGGTAATTGTAAAGGCCGCACTGAAACCTACTCCTTCAATAAATAAGGTGCAAAATACTGTAAACCTTGAAACTATGGAGAACGTTTTGCTTACTGTTGGCGGCCGTCACGACCCCTGTATAGTAGCAAGGGCACTTCCCGCAGTTGAAGCGGCGGTGGCCATAGCGGTTACAATGCTTTTGGCAGAGGATAACGCTTTGTAAAAAGCAGTTGAAAATTTGTTTAAGTTATTTTATAATATGTAGAGTATTTTTTAGATTTGGTGATAGAGATGGCAAAAGAAAAATTAGTTAAAGAAATAACCTCAATGGAGGAAGATTTTGCAAAATGGTACACCGATGTTGTTATTAAGGCTGAACTCATTGATTATTCATCGGTAAAGGGCTGTATGATTATTCGCCCGTATGGTTGGGCAATATGGGAAAACATTCAAAAGATTTTAGACGGTATGTTCAAGGAAACAGGTCACGAAAATGTTTCTATGCCTATGTTTATTCCCGAGAGCCTTCTTCAAAAGGAAAAGGACCATGTTGAAGGCTTTGCGCCCGAGGTTGCCTGGGTAACACATGGTGGTAACGAAAAGTTGGAGGAGAGAATGTGCGTAAGACCTACCTCCGAAACCCTTTTCTGTGACCATTATAAAAACATTATTCACTCGTGGCGTGATTTGCCTAAACTTTATAATCAGTGGTGTAGTGTTGTTCGTTGGGAGAAAACAACAAGACCTTTCCTTCGTTCACGCGAATTCCATTGGCAAGAGGGACATACTATACACGCAACTGCCGAAGAGGCACAAGCCGAAACTATCAAGATGCTCGAGGTTTATGCCGAGTTTGCCGAAAAGAGTTTGGCAATCCCTGTAATTAAAGGTGTTAAAACCGAAAAAGAGCGTTTTGCAGGCGCAGTTAACACATACACTATTGAGGCTATGATGCACGATGGTAAAGCGTTGCAGTCGGGTACGTCGCACTTCTTCGGCGATGGCTTTGCAAAGGCTTTTGGTATTCAGTATGCTGATAAGGATAATAAACTTTCAACACCCTTCCAAACCTCTTGGGGTGTTTCAACCCGTTTAATCGGTGCTATTATTATGACCCACGGTGATGATAACGGTCTTGTTTTGCCGCCGGCTATCGCACCTATTCAGGTTGTAGTTGTTCCGATTGCCTCACATAAAGAGGGCGTAGTGGAGAAATCTACCGAGGTTTATGAAAGACTTAAAAAGTTCTGCCGTGCTAAGATTGATTTGTCAGAGCAGTCACCCGGTTGGAAGTTTGCTGAATATGAAATGAAGGGTGTGCCGCTTCGTCTTGAGCTTGGTCCCCGTGATATAGAGAATAATCAGTGTGTAATCGCTCGCCGTGATAATGGCGAAAAGATTACGGTTAATCTCGATGAACTCGAAACAGTTATCCCTGAGCTTTTGGAAAGTGTTAGAGATACATTATATAATAATGCACTTGCTCGTCGTGAGGCTATGACTTATGATGCTTCTAATTTAGAAGAACTCAAGGAAATTGCCGACAATAAACCCGGCTTTATCCGTGCTATGTGGTGCGGAGATAGAGCCTGCGAGGATGCGCTTAAAGAACAAGCAGGTGTGTCTTCACGCTGTATTCCGTTTGAGCAAACGGTGGTTGATGGCAAGTGTGTATGTTGCGGCAAACCTGCAAAAGATATGCTTTATTGGGGCAAGGCATACTAATAGGAGGCATTTATGCTTACAGTAGAAGATATAAGAGCAAAAAAAGGCTTTATATGTGATATGGATGGCGTTATCTATCACGGTAACGAGATTTTGCCCGGTGTTCACGATTTTATTGATTGGTTGTATAAAAACGATAAAAAATTCTTATTTTTAACAAACAGTAGTGAGCGTTCCCCGTTAGAACTTAGTCAAAAACTTAGCCGAATGGGTCTTGAGGTTGACGAAAGTCATTTTTATACAAGCGCATTGGCCACCGCCAAATTCCTTAAAAGCCAACAGCCGAATTGTTCGGTATATTGTATCGGTGAAGCGGGACTTTACAATGCTTTATATAATGAGGGAATTGCGATGAACGATGTAAATCCCGATTATGTAGTAGTAGGCGAAACTCAAACCTATAACTACCAAAAGATATGCAAGGCAGTAGCATTAGTGAGAAAAGGTGCAAAACTTATAGGCACTAACACTGATATGACCGGTCCTGCTGAGGGGAATAGCATTGTCCCTGCTTGTCGTGCACTCGTGGCACCGATTGAACTTGCAACAGGTGTGCCGGCATATTATCTTGGTAAACCAAACCCCCTTATGATGAGAACGGGTAAAAAACTTCTTGGTTGTCACACTGAGGATACTGTTATTATCGGCGACCGTATGGATACCGATATTTTAGCAGGTATTGAAACAGGTGTTGATACAGTGCTTGTGTTGTCTGGCGTAACAAGCCTCGAGGAATTAGCCCGTATGCCTTATGGACCAAGCATTGTGCTTGAAAATGTAGGAAAAATAGTAGAATAAACAACACTATATATAGGTGGTAGCAGAGCGCTATCACCTATATATTTTACCCTTAAAAATTTTTTAATTTTTTTGCAAAAAAATGCTTGCATTATGTAAAGAAATATGGTATCATACCAAAGTACGCTATGCGTATAGATATGCGTTGATGCGGGAGGTGGCTGACCTCGAGTCAGGAAATTTCCGCGGAGTATGTCCGATTTCAAACCGGGCGAAAATAACTTAGTACCAGCACAAACGGCAACTTGCGAGCCGTGAAGTGCAACGGCAGAGAACTGCCGTACCCGGATTTTGCTGAGACCCCAGTACATCCGGTTTTATAATGTACCGCAAAGAAACACACGGTACGGTGTAAGTTTTGCCCGCCAACTATTTAAGGAGGCGACAGTAATGGCAGTAAAGGAAAAGATTCGTATCAGAATCAAGGGTTACGACCACGCACTTGTAGATCAGTCCGCAGAAAAGATTGTGGAAACCGCTAAACGTACAGGTGCTCGCGTATCGGGACCGGTTCCGCTCCCCACCGAGAAAGAGGTTGTAACAATCCTTCGCGCTGTTCATAAATATAAGGACAGCCGCGAACAGTTCGAAACAAGAACACACAAAAGGCTCATCGATATTCTCAGACCTTCAAATAAAACAGTAGAAGCTCTGACAAGCCTTGAGCTCCCTGCCGGTGTTGAAATAGAGATTAAACTCTAATTGACACGGTATGGTCATGTTGGCAGTGCCAACCAATAACCAAAGGAGGAAAAGAAAAATGAACAAAGCAATCGTAGGTAAAAAATTGGGCATGACTCAATTATTCGATGCTAACGGTAACGTTGTTCCCGTAACTGTTATTGAAGCAGGTCCCTGTGTGGTAACCCAAAAGAAGACAGTTGAAAACGACGGTTATGAAGCAGTTCAAATCGGCTACGGCGATATGAAGGCTTCAAAGGTTAACGGTCCTATGAAGGGCCACTTTGCAAAAGGCGATGTAGCTCCTAAAAAGGTTCTTCGCGAATTCCGTTTAAGCGATATCAACGGTTTGAATGTTGGCGACATTATTAAGGCTGACATATTCGCCGAGGGTGAAGCAGTGGATGTACGCGGCACCTCAAAGGGTAAAGGCTATGCCGGCACAATCAAGCGCTGGAATTTCCATCGTCTTAAGGAATCACACGGTACAGGTCCTGTATCACGTCACGGCGGTTCGCTCGGTGCGTGCTCAAGCCCCTCTCGTGTATTCAAAGGTAAAAAGATGGCAGGTCACTTGGGTAACGAGCGCGTAACCGTTCAAAACTTGAGTGTAGTAAAGATTGATGCTGAAAACAACATCATTGCAGTAAAGGGCGCCGTTCCCGGCCCCAAGGGCGGCATTGTTGTTCTTTTCGATAGTGTCAAAGCATAAGGGAAGGAGTGTTTTATATGCCTAATGTAGCAGTATTGGATATGGCCGGTAACAATGTCGGCAAAATCAAATTAAGCGATGCCATTTTCGGTATTGAGCCCAATGCAGTAGTTATGCACATGGCAGTTGTAAATTATCTTGCAAATCAACGCCAGGGCACTCAGTCCACATTAACCCGTACCGAAGTTTCCGGCGGCGGCAAAAAGCCTTGGAGACAAAAGGGTACAGGTCACGCAAGACAGGGTTCAACAAGAGCACCCCAGTGGAGACACGGTGGTATTGTTCACGCACCCAAGCCCAGAGACTATTCATATAGCCTCAACAAGAAGGTACGCAAGCTTGCATTAAAGTCTGCTCTTTCTGATAAGGTGCTCAACAAGTCCTTAATCGTTCTTGATGAACTCAAGGTTGAAGCTTACAAAACAAAGGTAGTTGCAGATTGCCTCAAAGCAATCGGCGCTGCAAAGAAAACTCTCATTATATTAGCAGACAACAATTCATTTGCTGTTAAGAGCATTGCAAATATTCCGGGAGTTAAATCTGCACAGGTTAACACAATTAACACATACGACGTTATCAATGCTGATACCGTAGTAATCGTTAAGAGTGCTGTGGCTAAATTCGAGGAGGTGTATGCATAATGAAAACCGCACAGGATATCATTATCGCTCCGGTAATCACCGAAAAAAGCATGTCAGGTATTGCTGACAAGAAGTACACCTTTAAGGTTAGTTCTTCTGCTAACAAAATCGAGATTGCAAATGCCGTTGAAGAGCTTTTCAAGGTAAAGGTTGCAAAGGTAAACACAATTTCGGTTCGCGGCAAGGCAAGACGTATGGGCCGTTACAGCGGCTATACTTCTTCTTGGAAAAAAGCAATCGTAACACTTAAAGCAGATTCTAAGCCGATTGAGTTCTTCGATGGTTTAATGTAATCTGTCAGTAGTTCATGAAATTATACATTAATTTCAGGTGATGTATGAAGCATAACGCTTCGCTAAGCCAAAATAGGAGAGTGAATAAAAATGGCTATTAAACACTACAAGCCGACTACTCCCGGCCGCCGCGGTATGACAACAATGGATTATTCCGAGTTGTCCAAGGTAGCACCGGAAAGAAGTTTGCTTGAGCCTATCAAGAAAAATGCTGGTCGTAATAGTTATGGCCGCATCACCGTTCGCCATAGAGGCGGCGGTAACCGCAGAAAGTACAGAGTAATCGATTTCAAGAGAAACCGTTTCGATATTCCCGCAACAGTTATGACTCTTGAGTACGACCCCAACCGTTCTGCATTCATCGCCCTCATTCAGTATGAAGACGGCGTTAAGAGCTACATCATTGCACCTATCGGTCTTAAGGTAGGCGACAAGGTTGTAAGCGGTACAGCAGTTGATATCAAGGTTGGTAATGCGCTTCCTTTAAGCAGCATTCCCGTTGGTACAATTATCCACAATATCGAGCTTTATCCCGGTAAGGGTGCTCAACTTGCTCGTTCAGCAGGTAATATGGCACAGCTTATGGCTAAGGAAAATGGTATGGCACTTCTTCGTTTGCCCTCAGGCGAACTTAGAAATGTACCTGCAAACTGTATGGCAACTGTTGGTCAGGTAAGCAACCCTGAGCACAGCAATGTAAACTACGGTAAAGCAGGCCGTAAGCGTCACATGGGTTGGCGTCCGACCGTACGCGGTTCTGTAATGAACCCCTGCGACCACCCGCACGGTGGTGGTGAAGGTAAATCACCTATCGGCCGTCCCGGTCCTGTAACACCTTGGGGTAAACCCGCTCTTGGTTATAAGACAAGAGATAAGAAGAAGCAGTCTGATAAGTATATTATCAAGCGTCGCTCTAAGTAATCAACGAAAGGAGAATCATTATGGGTAGAAGTATTAAAAAGGGACCTTTTGTGCAACCCGTGTTGCTAAAAAGAGTTCAGGAAATGAACGCTGCCGGTGAAAAGAGAATTCTCAAAACTTGGTCACGTTCCTCAACCATATTCCCCGATTTCGTTGGACACACATTCGCTGTTCATGATGGACGCAAGCATGTTCCGGTATATGTAACAGAGGATATGGTTGGTCATAAACTCGGCGAGTTCGCCCCCACAAGAACATTCAAGGGCCACGCCGGTGCAAAAACCACAAAATAAGCGGAAGGAGAGTAAACAATGGAAGCAAGAGCAATTTTGAAGTATGCTCGCATTTCACCCCGTAAGGTGAAGATTGTGTTGGATTTAATCCGCAATCAAGATGCCGATAAGGCAATGGCTATTCTTAAATTTACTCCCAAGTCTGCTTGTGAGTATGTAGAAAAGCTTTTGGCATCAGCTATGGCTAATGCTGAAAATAATCACAATATGGATGTTTCTAAGCTTTACGTTGCTGAGTGCTTTGTATGCCCCGGACCCACTCTTAAGAGAATTCGTCCGAAGGACCACGGCAGAGCACATCGCATCTTAAAGAGAACAAGCCATGTTACTATCGTTCTTAAAGAACGTGAAGACTAAAGAAGGAGGTTAAATTATGGGCCAGAAAGTTAATCCGCACGGTTATCGTGTAGGCGTAATCAAGAACTGGGATTCCCGTTGGTTCGCTAATGATAAAGTTTTCGGTGACACTTTAGTTGAGGACTATAACCTCCGTAAGTTTCTAAAGAAAACACTTAGCGCTGCAGGCGTACCGAAGATTGAAATTGAGCGTACAGGCTCAAAAATCAGACTTCACATTCACTGTGCAAAGCCGGGTATCGTAATCGGCCGTAACGGTGCCGAGATTGAGAAACTCCGTGCTCTTTGCCAAGAGAAACTCGGTCAGCCTGTAAACATCAACATTGTTGAGGTTAAAAACCCTGACATAAATTCAACACTCGTTGCTGAAAGCGTTGCTGACCAGCTCGAGAAACGTGTATCCTTCCGTCGTGCTATGAAGATGGCTATCAGCCGTGCTATGAAGTCCGGCGCAAAGGGTATCAAGATTATGGTTTCAGGTCGCTTGGGCGGTGCTGAAATCGCAAGAAGCGAACAATATCACGAAGGCACTATTCCGCTTCAAACCATCCGTGCTGACATCGATTATGGTTTTGCAGAGGCTGCAACAACCTATGGTCGTCTTGGCGTAAAGGTTTGGATTTACAAGGGCGAAGTTCTTCATGATTCTCGCAAGACTTCTAAGGAAGGAGGCGCCCGCTAATGTTATTGCCTAAGCGCGTAAAATATCGTAGAGTACACCGTGGTCGTTTGACCGGTACTGCTTCGAGAGGTAACACCGTAACATACGGTAATTTTGGTCTTCAGGCTCTTGAACCTGCGTGGATTACCTCCAATCAGATTGAAGCAGCCCGTATTGCTATGACTCGTTACATCAAACGTGGCGGTCAGGTATGGATTAAAATCTTCCCCGATAAGCCTATCACTGAGAAACCTGCTGAAACTCGAATGGGTTCAGGTAAAGGTTCACCTGAGTATTGGGTAGCCGTTGTTAAGCCGGGCAGAGTTATGTTCGAAATCGGCGGCGTTAGTGAGGAATTAGCAAGAGAAGCTATGCGTCTTGCTGCAAACAAGCTTCCTATTAAATGTAAGTTTGTAACTAAAGAAGAACAGGGTGGTGAGCAGTAATGAATTCAAAGGAAATCAGAGAATTGACTTTACCTGAACTTAATGATAAGTTGGCAAAGCTTAAAGAAGAACTGTTCAATTTGCGTTTCCAACTTGCCATTAACCAGCTCGACAACCCGACACGTATCAATGCTGTTAAGAAAGATATCGCACGAGTAAAGACTGTTATTCGTGAGATTGAAATCAAAGACAGCATCAAGGCGTAATTCAAGGGGAGGTAAAGCAAATGAGCGAAAGAAACCTTCGTAAAACAAGAGTAGGTAAGGTTGTAAGCAATAAAATGGATAAAACCGTTGTAGTTGCTATCGAAGACAACGTAAAGCACCCACTCTATAAGAAGATTATTAAAAACACTATTAGACTTAAGGCTCATGATGAGGAAAACGCTTGCAATATCGGCGATAGAGTACTCATTATGGAAACACGCCCGTTGTCCAAGGACAAGAGATGGCGCGTAGCTCAAATAGTTGAAAAGGCTAAGTAGTTTAAGGAGGAAAACACTGTGATACAACAACAGAGTTACCTCAAGGTTGCTGACAATACCGGCGCTAAAGAAATTATGTGCATTCGTGTACTTGGAGGCTCCAAAAGGAGGTATGCCAACATTGGCGATGTAATCGTTGCTTCTGTTAAAAAGGCTGCACCCGGCGGTACAGTTAAGAAGGGCGATGTAGTAAAGGCAGTTGTAGTTCGTTCTGCAAAGGGCCTTCGTCGTAATGATGGCACATACATCAGATTTGACGAGAACGCAGCAGTAATTATCCGTGAGGATAAGAACCCCCGCGGCACTCGTATCTTTGGACCAGTAGCCCGTGAGCTTCGTGATAAGGATTATACAAAAATTCTTTCTCTTGCTCCGGAAGTAATTTAATGGGAGGTCGAGAAAATGAATAAACTTCACATTAAAACAGGCGATACTGTAATCCTCCTCACAGGAGACGACAAATACCGTGGCAAAACCGGTAAAGTCCTTGAGGTTAGCCCGGAAGAGGGTAAGGTTATTGTTGAGGGTCTTAACATCGTTAAAAAGCATGTTAAACCCCGCAAGGCTGGTGACCCCTCCGGTATAATTGAAACCGAGAGCCCAATCTATGCTTGTAAAGTACAGGTTGTGTGCCCCAAATGTAACAAACCCACTCGCATAGGTCATAAGATTTATGCTGACGGTAAGAAAGACCGCATGTGCAAAAAGTGCGGCGAAACCTTTTAAGAGATAAGGAGAACATGACATGTCAGTATTAAAGGACGATTATAAACAAAATATCGCTCCTGCATTGATGGCAAAGTACAATTATAAGAGCGTCATGCAAATTCCGAAGCTCGATAAGGTTGTTATCAATGTAGGTTGCGGCGAGGCAAAGGATAACGCAAAGGTTATCGATGCTATCATCGGCGACCTTGGCAAAATCACAGGTCAAAAGGCTGTTCCCTGTAAGGCAAAGAAGTCGGTTGCGAACTTCAAGCTCCGTGAGGGTATGCCGATTGGCGCAAAAGTTACACTCAGAGGCGAGAAAATGTATGAGTTTGTTTACAAACTCTTCAACATTGCTCTCCCGAGAGTACGTGACTTCAGAGGCATAAGCGCAGATTCATTTGATGGCCGCGGCAACTATGCTATGGGTATCAAGGAACAGCTTATTTTCCCTGAAATTGAGTACGATAAAATCGATAAGGTTCGCGGTATGGACATTATCTTTGTTACAACTGCAACCAACGACGAAGAAGCACGTGAGTTACTTAAACTTATGGGCGCTCCGTTTGCGAAGTAAGGAGAAGGAATTATGG
>JAZRZR010000041.1:0-5391 GCA_045601525.1 Acutalibacteraceae bacterium | reverse complement strand
CGAATCCTGCCACCCCAGCCAGAAAACGACAAGTTTCGACAGAAACTTGTCGTTTTCAGTTATATTCGCCTTACGGCGAGTTATATGCACCTTCGGTGCG
The DNA here is from genome assembly GCA_045601525.1 of Acutalibacteraceae bacterium. Taxonomy (GTDB): domain Bacteria; phylum Bacillota; class Clostridia; order Oscillospirales; family Acutalibacteraceae; genus SIG565. The sequence goes on along the minus strand of JAZRZR010000041.1, from coordinate 5,291 downwards.
TGATATTTGCTTCGCAAGTGATATGCCTGCGGGCGTTAGGGACGAATATAATATCACTGAAACCGTAGGTTTCAATATCACATTTTGCGTAGCAAAACATATCACTCCGTCGAAGACGGAATATCACTAAAAACGAACGGTTATACGAGAGTTCAAATTCATACGCAAAAATGCCGAAAATATCTTTTTTGTAGCCCATAGCCAAAAATCCTCGTACTAGCGTACGAGGATTTTTTCTTTTTCTATTCTTAATTTATTGATTAATTCATACATTAAAAATAGGAGTGATTATTATGGAAAAAAGTATTCAAGATTACATAAACGAGCTTATGAATTACCGTGCACGTTCAACAACCCCTATAAGAAACGCAAAAGGTCAGTTAATTGTTGAAGTAACTCATTCAAGAGGTACGTTTCCTATCGAAAAAGCCAAAGTGGAGGTTTTTGATACAAAAAATACATCCATCACAACTATGCTGACCGACCAAAGCGGAAGAACGCCACCATTAGCATTAGATGCAAAAAACAAGGAGTTAACCGATGCACCCGGCAGTTCATCGGCGGCAGCTACCACTTTATATAATATCATAATTTCTGCAGATGGTTTTGTGACAACCACAATTAAAAACATACCGATATACGAGGGGATTACCACCTTACAAAATTATGATATGTTATTTACTTCTGTGGCTGACGGCAAAGAAAGCCAAACAATAGTATTAGAAAACGACTATAATCTTTGAGGTGTAGTATGGCATTATTGATACCTTATATTCCTACTAATATTACAGTTCATTTAGGCACCCCTGATTCTAACGCTGAAAATATTACTGTTCCATTTATTGAATATGTGAAAAACGTTGCATCGGGTGAAATATATCCAACCTGGCCCGAAAACGCCTTAAGAGCAAACATTTATGCTATTACCACTTTTGCCCTAAATAGAATTTACACCGAGTGGTATCCGTCAAAAGGTTATGATTTTGACATCACTTCAACTACCGCATTTGACCAAACTTATCAAAAAAACCGAGAGGTTTTCGAAAACATCTCGGTAATAGTTGATGAAATTTTTAACGACTATATAGTGCGTGAGGGTGAAATTCAACCGTTATTTTCTCAGTTTTGCAACGGTACCACCTCAACCTGTGCAGGTTTATCCCAATGGGGTACCGTAAGTCTTGCCAACCAAGGTCTTACCCCTTATGAAATTTTGCAAAATTATTACGGCGAAAATATTTCAATTATCGAAAATGCTAAGGTGCAAGATATTGAAGAGTCTTACCCAGGTTCTCCTTTAATAATAGGAACTGCCAGCAATGATGTAAAAATCATTCAGCAAGAACTAAACCGTATTTCTAACAACTATCCTGCCATACCTAAAATAACAACGAGCGGCGGCATTTTCGACTTTGAAACCCAAGAAGCTGTAGAAGCCTTTCAACGCATTTTTAATCTGCCTGTAACAGGTCAGGTTGATAAGGCTACCTGGTATAAAATCAAGGAATATTATAATGGAGTGCGGCGTCTTGGTGAGTTAGTAAGCGAGGGTCTTACATATGAGGATGTTACAACACAATTCTCAACCGAATTAAGCCTTGGTATGACCGGATATACAGTTACCACTATTCAATACTATCTAAATGTAATTTCGTATTTCAACCCAAATCTTAATATTTTTCCTATAACCAATGTGTATGATGAGGCCACAAGAAACGCCGTTATAAATTTTCAAAATGAGTACGGTATATCACCAACAGGTGTTGTTGAGGAAGAAACTTGGAATAAAATTATTGAAATCTATAGTGCAATATTAAATGATTTACCCGAAGGGTATGAGGGTCAAGCAGCTAAACTATATCCCGGTTATATTTTAACCTTGGGTGCAACAGGTCCCGATGTAAGAGATTTTCAAACATATTTATCTACAATTGCGCAAAACAACGCTGAAATCCCCGATATTACTGTTGATGGCGTTTTCGGCACCGAAACCAGAGACGCAATATATGCTTTTCAAAGACTTAATGGAATACCCACCACCGGTGCAGTAGGACCTGTTACCTGGAATGCTTTGGCCGAGCAGTATGATGCTATACTTGGTGTTTAAGGTCTTTTTTTGAAAACAGAAAAATAAGCGGGAAGCAAATTTCAAAGACCAATAAGATAAAGTTAAGAGCATCGCTTTGTAACACTTTATTGGCAGTATTATTCAGCGCAAAAAAGAATGATATGAAAACAAAGCAAAACACAACTAAATATTTAAGATTTTGGCTATACGGCTGTAATAATTTTATCGCTACTTTCAAAATTATGGCTGATTTGATTGCAGTGCAAATGAAATATATATAATAGGTAAAACCGTCATGCCTACCTGAATTCTTGCCAAAGGCGGTTATTGCGGTTACTGTTGAATACGGGAAATTTATTTTATCAATAATTCCTGCACTTAAAACACTAAGAACATTAAACAAGCAGATTAAAAAAATAGCGCCTGCAAATAAAATTCCAAACAAATGCATTTTTTTAAGGTTTTCTCTTTTTGATTTACCTATTAACAACAAAACAATCGGCACCTGACCAAAGCTGTGTATAAAAAAGGTTAATGATTGCTTAAAGGTGGCACCAAAATCAAAGGATAATGATGTTTTCAATATTTCAAAACTCATATTATCAACCGATGTTATGAACATAAACAAGACGGCTATAATTGTGAAAATAAAGGATACTAAGCCAAGCATATAAATTACCCTGTTTTTCACTAATGCCAACAGGCTCACCAAGGCTAAGAAAACCATAGTTATAATCCATTTTGGTGTTTCGGGAAGACGAACAGTATCAACTAAAAATACATAGTCGCGACAGGCAATACAAAACGATACTATACAGAAAAGAATAAATAAAACAAGAATAAGCTGATTAATTATTTTTTTATTTGACACACACAAGGGCTTGAGAGAATTAAAACCCTTGTGTTTTTCTATATAGAGATAAAGAAGCGACAGCAACACTCCATATAATACGCATATCAAATATCCGTAGAGGCCTTGATGTTGTCCCTCACCCTTTGGAAACCCAATGAGCATATTTCCTATCAAAAAAATCGAAATAATGCAAACGGTGTGTCGTAAAGTAATGTTTTTTTCTGTCATTTTATTTTCCTTTAATTCAATTTTGAGCGATGGAGGAAATTGGATATTCCCCGCTAAAACGGTTTTTTTCATAACGACAAACGCCGCTAATTGCCAACTCGTTTTCTACAATTTCTAAATCTAATAAAAAATATTCTTCTCTATCTATTATTTCAAAACAGCTACCGAGTTTTGTTGCTTGACTCTTTTTCCAGGAATAATTCATTTTATTATAAAGGGTTTCCCCTATTCTTTTTTCTTCGCCGTCAAAAAGTCTACGCACATCACAATTGATAAGTTTAACCGAAAGGGAAATTTCATTGTTTTTAATACAAAACTCTAAAATATCTTTTATTTGATTGCTGTATAATGCCTTATCAATAAATATTGCTGAGCATTGACTAAATAACAATTCCCCCTCAATAATATTCTGAAGATTTTCGAGAGCATTTTCGATATTGTTACCCGTTTGCGAATAGACCTCTCCGTTATATAGTTGAATATATATATTTATATCCTCAAATTCATTTTCAAGCCCCATTACAGTTACAATTGCCCTTTGCTCGGGCTCAGTATAATCACTCGGTAAATTGCAAGAGCATAAGCATAAAATTATAAGCAAAGGTATAATAATTTTCTTCATATTATCTTTTCCTTAAACGCCTTAAATTTGCCGTTAACGAAGACGGCCTGTTTTTCATATGATTCCAAGCCGTTCTTACAAAAGTGTCTTTAAGGCTTGTTTTTTGAAACTTATAACCAAGTGTTGTATAATTAACATCTAAACTATCGAGTGAATATAGATGAACTTGTATAAGCGTTAAGCCGATAAAAAAACCGAAAAGTCCAAGAATTGATGAAAAAATCAATAATATAATTTTGCAATAAAAATTTGCGCCCTTTAATCGAGGGACCATAAGCCCTGTGATTCCTGAAAAAGCAGTTATAATAAGCAAAGGAGCACTTACAATATTTGCCTCAACGGCCGCTTGACCTACCACAAGACCGCCAACAATACTCATTGCATGCCCCACACTTTGTTGCATTCTGATGCCTACCTCTTTTAGTATTTCAAATATTAAAACCAAAACCAAGCATTCACCAAAGGTAGAAAACGGTATATCAGCCCTTGATTCAGAAATTGTACGCAAAAAATTAGTAGGTAAAAGTTGCGGATTAAATACCGACAAGGCAATATAAAGCGCTGGTAAGCATATTGATAAATAATAAGAAATATAGCGAAGCGTCCGCCCTATTCCTGCCACTAAAAAATTTTGATAATAATCATCATCGGATTGAAAATTTTCGGCATACAAATACGGCACCGTTATGACTACAGGAGTGCCATCAACCATTATTGCTATTCTTCCCTCTAAAAGTTTCGCAACAACCACATCGGGTCTTTCGGTGGTTCCCATAGTTTTGAAAAGTGAAATTTTGTTTTTATTTATTAATTCATCTAGATAATTGCTATCAAGAATTCCATCAATATCAATTTTCGAAATTTCCCTTTTAATTTTTTCTACATTTTCTTGCTTTACCAAGGAATCAATATAACAAACAAATATTTTTGTATCGGTCTTTCTTCCGCACTTTAGCATCTCAACACATAAATCGGGTGTCGGTAGTTTCCGTCGTAGCATAGCAAGATTTAGCATCAGTGCCTCATCAAAACCCTCACGGGGACCCGATAAAACCCTCTCATCTTCAGGCTCTGAAATTCCTCTTGTTCGCCACCCCTTTGTGTTGATTACTAAGGCAGAGTCGCACCCATCGATTATCAGCGCTGTATCTCCGTAAAGGATACCTGATAAAACATCTGAAACAATATTCGTTTTGGAAATTTCATTAGCGTATAGCAATTGGTGCTCTGCATATTCTATTAAATCTTTTTGAGTGTTTTTTATCTTGTTTTCAATTAATGCCTTAATGATTGATTCATTAATAATTTGAGAATTAACCATTCCGTCGACAAACATAACAATGCAAGTAAACTGTTCTTCCCCGCTCACATTTATTTTTCTCATACGGAAAACAGCATCTTTTTCAAAGATTTTATTAAAGAGATTTATATTTTCTTCTAAACATTTAGATAATTTTTGATTTTCAAAAGTGCGCAATTCTCTATTCATCTTATCACCGTTATATTATTTTTAACAGTAA
>JAZRZR010000040.1:0-14356 GCA_045601525.1 Acutalibacteraceae bacterium | reverse complement strand
AAATCACCCCTTTTCTAATAATATTTTTTGCGAAATAGAGGTGATTATAAATGTAAAAAATTAGATTAGGAACAAATCAAAAGCATTTTTATAGGTTGTGGATAAGACTTCTTCAACCGATAAATCTTTTATTTCAGCGATTTTTTTTGCAACAAAAATTAAATAAGCCGAATTGTTAATTTTGCTTCTGTAAGGCTCAGGCGTAAGATAGGGCGCATCGGTTTCAATAAGCAATTTTTCTATTGGAATTTCTTTTATAACCTCAACCGTCTTTTTTGCGTTTTTGAAGGTTAAAACGCCGCCAACACCTATATATAAACCGAGCTTTAGCAGTTCCTTTGCCATTTCTAAACTTCCTGAATAACAATGCACAACACCTTGAGGCTTGTGCTTTTTAAGTAAATCAAAGGTGTCTGGATGGGCTTCACGGTCATGCACGCTTACAGGTAAATTGTGCAGATTTGCAAAGGCTAATTGAGCATCAAATAATTCTAACTGTTTGGCTTTAAGGGAAGTGTCCCAATAATAATCTAAACCGATTTCACCAATTGCCTTAACCTTTGGGTGTTTTATCAATTCCTCAAATGTTTTGGCATCGAACTGTGTTTCGGCATCTATACAGGTTGGGTGATAGCCCACTGCCGCCCAAACAAAATCGAATTTTTCGGCGATTTCAATGCATTTTTTTGAAGAGGATATATCGGTGCCGCAGGTGAGAATACCGCCAACCTTTTGTCTTTCCATTTCGGGTAAGAGCGATTCGAGTAGCCCTTCATAACGTTCATCGTCGTAGTGAGAATGGGAGTCAAAAATGAGTGGTAGTCTTTCCATTATCTTACCTTACTACCCGGTTCAACACCATCAACAAAAATAACCTTAATTTTGTCGCCACTGTCCGCAGCCAAAATCATACCGCAAGATTCAACACCGCAAAGTGTTGCGGGCTTTAGGTTAGAAACCACGATTACATTTTTTCCGATAAGGTCTTCGGGTTTGTAATGTAGCGCAATTCCTGAGGCTACAGTTCTCGGGGTAGCGGTACCATCGTTAAGGGTTAGTTTTAATAGCTTTTTAGCCTTGGGGATAGGCTCGCATGCAGTAACTTTTGCAACGGTAAGTTCTACCTTGGCAAAGTCCTCAATGCCGATTTGAGCAACAGTTGCAACATTTTCGCAAACTGCTTTCTTTTCGGCTTCAGCTTTAGCGGCAAGTTCTTCTAATACCTTTTGTGCATCAATTCTCGCAAAGAGCACGCTTGCTTCACCAACATTGTGGTTTTGGACGGCAAACATTTTAAGTTCTTTGTTATCGGTTTTTAATTGTTCAAGAATTTTTTCGGCACTTTCAGGAATGAAGGGGGTTAAAAGCAAGGCCAAAAGGCGAATTGCTTCAAGCAAATTGTAAAGAACTGTATTAAGGCGTTCCTTTTGAGCCTCATCTTTAGCGAGTGCCCAGGGGGTAGTTTCATCAATGTATTTGTTGCAACGCTTTGCAAAGTTCATTATAACCTCGCAAGCTTCGGCGTTGCGGTAATTATCCATTAAGGAATAATATTTTTCAACCGTTTCGTTTGCCGTAGCGATAAGTTCGTTGTCTAATTCGTTATTTGAGTTTTCTAATTTAGAAACGCTTCCGCCAAAGTATTTATTTGTCATAGCAATACTACGATTAACAAGGTTACCGAGTGTGTTTGCCAAATCGGCATTAAAACGGGCGATAAAACTTTCGTATGTGATGCTGCCGTCTTGAGCATAGGGGATTTCGGACAAAAGATAATATCTAACTGCATCCACACCGAAAATTTTAACTAAATCATCGGCGTAAATAACATTACCCTTTGATTTGCTCATCTTATCCTCACCGAAAAGCACCCACGGGTGACCAAGCACCTGTTTAGGCAACGGCTCACCTAACGCCATAAGAATAATAGGCCAATAAATTGTGTGGAAACGCACAATATCCTTGCCGATAACATGCAAATCGGCAGGCCAAAGTTTATTATATTTTTCACTCTTGTTATCGGGATTGTAGCCGATACCTGTGATATAGTTAGAGAGTGCGTCAATCCAAACATAGATTACATGCTTATCATCAAAGTCAATCGGTACGCCCCACTTAAATGAGGAACGGGAAACACACAAATCGGCAAGACCGGGTTTTAAGAAGTTGTTTATCATTTCGTTTTTGCGTGATTCGGGCTTTATAAAATCGGGGTTTTCGTTGTAATATTCAAGCAATTTGTCTTGATATTTACTGAGTTTTAGGAAATATGCCTCCTCCTTAGAGTCAACAACCTCGCGGCCGCAGTCAGGGCACTTGCCGTCAACAAGCTGTGATGCAGTAAAGAAAGACTCACAGGGAATACAGTATTTACCCTCGTAATAGCCCTTGTAAATATCGCCTTGCTCATAAAGTTTTTTGAAAATCTTTTTAACGGCGTCAACATGGTCATCATCGGTTGTGCGGATAAACTTATCGTATGTGGTGTTAAGACAGTCCCACACCTCTTTGATTTGAGAGGAGATAACGTCTACATACTCTTTTGGTGAAATGCCCTGAGCAGTAGCAATTTCCTCAATCTTTTGACCGTGCTCATCAGAACCAGTCATAAAGTAAACATCAAAACCCATCATTCTCTTATATCTTGCAATCATATCGGCTAAAACGATATCATAGGAGTTTCCGATATGTGGCTTTCGGGAAGTATAAGCGATAGCTGTTGTGATGTAGAATTTCTTATTGTCAGACATAGTAAACCTCCGTTAAACTAAGTTTTCTTTGCGTTTTTTGAAAATGTTTTGTATTTTTTTCTGGTCGGCTCCGTAGCCTGCCAAGATTATGGTGTATAATAATGCAGTTTGATGCCAAAGCATAGTCATATCAATAATCGAGTGTATAAGTATAGCGGCGAGGAGGGGCAATATCAAAAATGTTTTGCTTGAATTTCTTAAAAGACCTTTGCATAAAAACAGTTTTTGCAACAGTAAAAAAGCAAGACCGAAAAGCAGCAACGAGCCTATAATGCCAAAACTGAGCAAAGGCTCTAAAACTAAATTGTGGGCGTGTGTTGTGAAATAAGCACCCACGGTTTCGGTGCATATTTTGAAGTATGCAAAGAAGCCTTGCCCAAACCAAAAATGCTCAGGTATTCTCTCAAGAGTAAGTCCCCAAATCAAAAGGCGGTTTTCAAATGTTCCGTCGGCTTGTAATATACGGGGAAATACATCTGGCACTATATAAATTACAGCGCACAAAAAAGTTGCTGCCAAGCATAAAAATGCTAAAAGAATATGTCGGTTTGCCACAAAAAGCAATGCCGCAAGGCCAACAAAAACCTCTACGCACGCAAACATACTTTCTGTTAAATAAATAATTATAAGGCTTATAAAAGCGATAAGATAATAAAATTTATTGTTTGTCTTTTTTATTATTACCTTGTAAGCGCAAATCAAAACAACGGCCGCCATAATACTTCCAAGATAATTAGGGTGGAAGAATATCGAGGTGTACATATTCTCAAACAAATCTCCGCAACACCTATGCCACTGCGAATCAAAGAAAATTATCTTTTCAATAATTATTATGGGCAAGATAATAATAGGCGGAAAACAACATATATCAAGTGCTTTTTCAAAGGCTTCCGATGTCATAACCGTGGTGAAATAAAAGCCTAAAACCATTATTAGAAAAGCGGCAAGACTGCCAACAGCACCAAAATAGTTGCGGTTGAAAATTGCCACAATTAAGGTAAGCAAAGAAAAGGCCGAGAACAACAATGAACCTGAATGACTAAAAACTGTTTGAAGCGGCTTTTTAGCAATTAAGACATAAAGCGCCAAGCCTACCAACACAATTGCTGATATGTAGTAGGGCAAGAAGACGCTTATAGCGGCAATGTATATTAAATTTTCATTTTGTTTAATAAAACCTGCCAAATAAATCACCTTAATTACGGTTTATTGAATAAATGAACAATGTAAAACAAAACAAGTGAAATTAGTGAACAAATGAAAAGCAGACCCGATGAAACGGGGGAAATCTCGTTAAGATAAGAACTGTAAATGAAAACAGCCATCATAATTACCGAGGCGATGCAATGGTAAACCGATAAAGCAATACTGCCTCTTTTAATGCGAGTAGCACAGTTGAAGATTGCCAAAAGGGCCTCGCCACGATTACGGTGTGCCGCAGGGGCAGAAATACTGTCATCAGGCTCAGTAGCATTTTGATAAAGCTGAGAACCCGAACTGCCCATTACAAAAACCGATTCCTCATCTATGCCAAAATAATCTGAAATCATTTCTTTTGTGAGATTGGGGTCGCAGGTGTTAATGAGCAAAGTCACGCCGCCAAGTGAAAGCCTTTGAAGTTCAAATGCTAGGGTTTCTTTAACATTATACTGAACCATAAGTAAAGCACAAGGCTTATCGTCAGATGCGATATAAACGGGGAAATAGCCGCCCCTTAAAATCTTGCGGTCTATTTCAATATCGGGCGTTTTAATGCCGTGGGCCTCAAGTAAGGTGCGGTTACCGATAAATATGTGGCGGTTGTCAACCCAACCACTGATACCTAATCGGTCTTCATATTTTACCGTATCCGCCAAGGGCATCTTTTTGTCCTGAGTTTTAACAATGTTCCTGAATATTGAATATAGCGGACTTCCGATTTGTTTTGCAATAGCTGCAGCATCAAGAATTGTATCGTCAATTTTATTAGAGTCAAGCACCTGCATATTGAAAAGGGTGATTGTGCCTTTTGGGAAAATATCAGCACAGTCGAGTGCAACAGCGTTTGAGATATCCAATTTATCAGCTGCTTTAACGCCCGTAATCATACCGCCTAAGCGATTAAGCTTTTTTGCCGCACGGGAAAGAGGGAATATGTCGGTAAAGAAAACGGTGGGGCCGAAGCAAAGGCAAAGCATTGCATTGAAAATCGACCAAAACTCTACAATTGACCTTAAATATATAGCGGCAAAAATTGCGATAACAAAAGAAATCGAAAGAGAAAATACCGTAAACACACCAAGGCGTGAGCGCATAGGCTCATCACAGGTTGAGTTTTTCATAAAGTCGTGTATATTCATGGCGGGACTTGAAAGACCAAGCATTACATCACCCTCAACGGCATTTTTTGCCATAGCAAAGGTGATGTGGCGGTCATCGATAAATTTAATGCCGAATTTTTCGGTTTTGGTTGCTATTATCTTAAAGTTGTTAAGCGTTGTAGTGGCACGCATATTAACGGCAATACACTTAAATACCATAATGATAGTGGCAAACAAAATAATATTGTAGGGGTTGCTGTTGTTAAGCAACATAAAAAACGAAGAAATAAGGGTAACACCCGATAAAATTCCGCCGAGGGCCTCAGGGGCTTTTTGCGGACAAAACAAAGTTTTTATTTTAGTAAAAGCATCTAAATTAATGATTGAGATAACCGCAAAAACGGCAGTGCTGATAATAGCAAAGAAGGACGGATTTGCATAAAGCGAATCATATATTGCGGGGATTTTAGCGAGCAAAAGGAGAAGTGCAAAAAATATTGTGCCTACAAGTCTAAGTCTTGCTGCTCGGCGAAGCTTTAGAAGCTTTGTGCCGATTCTCTTTGCATCTTCAAAAGCATAATAATCATCATCAACCGAATATTCGTTTTGAATGTTTTCAAAAATATCGGTGTTTATAACGGTAGCAGTTTTTTCGGTTTCGAAAATTTCTTCTGAAAGGTCGATTATTTTAGTTCCACTGCTTATGTCCTCAAACTCGGTAGTAGCAGTTATGGGAGCAAAGGGACTTGTCATACCCTCTAAAACGGTACCTTCGTTGTCAATGTCTGAAATCTTTGGCAAAACAACTGTTTTTTCAATTTCCTCTTTTTGCATAGGAATTTCTTCGACTTCAAGCACAGGAGTTTCATTTATAGGCTCTTTCTTTAGATTATCAAACGCCACATTGCCGATATTGTTAAGACGTTTTAAGAGCTCTTCTGCCTTATCACCGCTGCTGTTAATTATACTGTCAATACTCTCGAGTGTATAAACGGGTTTCTTTTCTTCAAGAACCGCACCGCCCTCAAGAATATAAGGCATACACTTATCAAGCAAGGTTACCTCTTCTTCATCCGACTTTGCAACACGAACATTTTTGGTGGGTATTGCGGTTTTCGGAGTGGCAATAGCCTTATCTTTTTCAATTTCAATTTGTCGGTTAGCAACCATTTTTTGTTTTAGCGCGTCCAATGGAGATGGGGCTGCATTAGCGCCCGACATAGAAATAGCAGAAGTAGCCCTCTTTGGTTTAGAGTTTTTTCCTATAACCTCCTCAGCCGTAAGAGCGTGGGGAGCGTTGTGAGAATCTCTAACAAAGGGCTTATATAGGCTTTGCACCTCGGTATCAACGATATCGTAATCGTCATTTTTAGTATGCTTAGAGTGTTTTGATGATGAAAACAATCCCATTTTTATCCTCCAAAATCACAGGTTAATTTATTGGCGTGTTCTTACTACCTGATACATAAGAACTCCTGCGGCAACCGAAGCGTTAAGCGAGTTGATTTTGCCGCACATTGGCAAACTTATAATTTCATCACACTTTTGTGCAACAAGTCGGCCAATTCCGTTTCCCTCGTTCCCGATAACAATAGCCACAGGCATTGAATAATCGAATTCGGTGTAATCTTTGCCGTCCATATCAGCACCAAATACCCATATACCTTCCTTTTTCAGTGCTTCAATTTCGTTGGCGATATTAGTAACCCTTGCAACAAGCATATATTCGAGCGCACCGCTTGCACTTTTAGCAACCGTTGCATTAAGAGAAGCCGAACGGCGTTTTGGAATTATAATTCCGTGCACTCCTGCAGCTTCGGCAGTACGAATAATAGCACCAAGGTTGTGCGGGTCCTCAATTTCATCGCAAATTATAATAAAGGGTTTTTCGTTTCTTTCTTTTGCACGATTTAATATATCATTTACCTCGCAATATTCCTGTTCAGAATAAAACAAAGCAACGCCTTGGTGGTTAGCACCACCGCAAAGAAAGTTTAATTTTTGGGGAGAAACCTCTTTGATAAGTACACCGCGAGCCTTGCATTTTGCAATAATAGGGGCGATAGAGCCACCTGCTTGTCCGTGTGCAATTAAAAGCTTATCAATTTCTCTGCCCGAGCGAATCGCTTCCATAACCGAGTTGCGACCACATATTATATTTGAATTAAAATCCTGATTCTGTTCCAAGATAATCGCCTCTATGAAAAAATTCTAATATTCTATATCATTATATCATACCTTTTAGAAAAATTAAAGTATATTTATATAGTATTTTGATATAATATATAACAAATTTTAATACGGGAGAAAGTTAAATGTCATCAAAAATTAAAAAAGTAAAGGGTTATCAACTTTTAGATTCAAGAGGCAACCCAACTGCCGCAGCAAAGGTGGAATTAGAAGGCGGACAAATAGGTTTTGCAATATCGCCATCAGGAGCATCAACAGGCAGTTTTGAGGCCTATGAGCTTCGCGACGGAAACAACCTTCGTTTCGGCGGGAAAGGGGTAATGCGTGCTGTTAATAATATCGATTGTTTGATTGAAAAGGGTATTAAGGGCTTAGACGCTTTAGACCAATCAAAAATAGATGAGCAAATTATTCAAATTGACGGCACCGATAATAAAAGCAGACTTGGGGCAAATGCTACTTTGGCGGTCTCTTTAGCGGTAGCACATGCGGCGGCAGCTTATCAAAAGACACCTTTATACAGGCATATAGGGGGTATTTCGGGAAAGGTTATGCCTCGCCCAATGCTTAATATTCTTAACGGCGGAGCTCACGCAAAAAATAACATTGATATTCAGGAATTTATGATTGTTCCTATGAATTTTGAAAACTTTGCCGAGTCGCTTAGAGCCAGCACCGAGGTTTATCATACATTAGGTAAAATACTCCTTAAATACGGAACGATAGGGGTAGGCGACGAGGGTGGTTTTGCCCCCGATTTGTCGGGCGATAATCAAGCAATAGAAATCATATGTGAGGCCGTGGTAAAAGCTGGTTATAGCGAGGAAAACTTCAAAATAGCACTTGATATTGCATCAACCGAGTGGGAACAAGATGGCAAATATTTTTTGCCTAAAAGGAAACAAACAATGACAAGCGAAGAACTAATCGCCCATTATGAAAAAATGATTAAAGATTACCCTATAATCTCGATAGAGGACCCATTGAGCGAAAACGATTGGAACGGTTGGCAAAAAATCACCGAAAAAATAGGGGATAAGGTACAACTCGTAGGCGATGATTTATTTGTTACTAATCCTACAAGGCTTGATGTTGGAATTCACAAGAAAACTGCCAATGCAATTCTTATAAAACCCAATCAAATAGGAACACTTACCGAAACGGTAAATGTTGTAAAAATGGCGCAAAAAAACAACTATGCAACGATTCTTTCTCACCGTTCGGGTGAAAGTGAGGATACAACTATAGCCGATATAGCGGTGGCGCTTAATTCTGGGCAAATAAAAACGGGCGCACCTTGTAGGAGCGACCGCAACGCAAAATACAACAGACTTTTAATGATAGAACAGGAATTAAACTAAAAAAAGCGGATATTTCATCGAAATATCCGCTTTGATTTTTATATATTACTTAAGTTCAGATGTACAATGGGGGCAACGGGTAGCCTCAATAGCAATTTCGCTCATACAGAAAGGACAAATCTTAGTTGTGGGAGCAGCGGGTGCTTCCTCTTCACCTTTCTTCTTAACAATGTTTTTACTGAGGTTTTGAACGGCTGTAACGCCCTTAATAAGCATAAAAATAATGAATGCCATAATAAGGAAGTTAATAATAGCGGTTATAAATGCACCATAGTTAAGTGTGTTTTCAACAATAGTTGTAACACCTGCAGCATCAACAACCTCTTTTGTACCTATAACGAGCTTTAACTCACTGAAATCAACACCACCGAAAATACCGAGGATAGGTGAGATAAGGTCATTAGTAAGGCTTGTTACAATATCCTTGAAAGCAGCACCGATGATAACACCGACAGCCATATCAAGCACATTGCCTTTTGTTATAAAGTCTTTGAAGTCGCCTAGAAATTTAGAAAGTCCCTTTTTCATAATTTTTTCTCCCTCTTTTATAAAATAACCCGCTTAACGCGCGGGGAAATTCCGCAAATTAGCTCGTAATTTATTGTGTCAGTAAGATTGGCAAGCACATCAACAGATAAGTCTTTTCCAAAAAGAATAACCTCATCGCCCATTTTCACATTTTCAATATCGGTTACGTCAACTGTCATTTGGTCCATAGAAATACGGCCGATGATATTTGCCTTTTGACCGTTAATCAATACATAGCCCTTATTGGAAAGTTTACGGGGGTAACCGTCTGCATAACCTGCACTTACGGTTGCTATACGCATATCGCTTTCAGCAGTAAAGGTAAGACCGTATCCAACGCTGTCGCCCTTTTTAATATTCTTAACTAATGAAACAACTGACTTAACAGTCATCACAGGTATGATATCAAGGGGAACATCTATGGAAGCATTAGGCTTTAAGCCGTAAAGCAAAATACCTGCACGAGCAAGGTTAAGGTGCTTATCCTTTTGGTAAGCAATACCTGCCGAATTGCAACAGTGGGTGTATTTGAATTTGTAGCCTAATGTATTAAGATGCTCTACAACAGCACAAAAACGCTCATATTGAAGAGCGGTAAAGGCTCTAGAATTATCAGTTTCTTCATCCGCTACTGCAAAATGAGTGAAAATACCCTCAAATTCTAAACCGCCAAGTTTCAGAATATCGAGTATTTCGCCATAGCAATCGTTTCGCTTCGCATCAAAGCCAATGCGGCTCATACCGGTATCTAGTTTAATATGTACCTTAAGTGTTACACCGTTTTTTATAGCATTTTCTGAAAGCGATTTCGCATAATCAAAGGAATAAACGGTTTGAGTAATGTTGTTATCCAAGAGTTCATTAACAAGGTGGACAGGGGTGTAGCCTAATATAAGAATATCCTTGCTAATGCCGTATTTTCTCAAGGAAATGGCCTCATCAATATTAGAAACCGCAAAACAATCGGCACCTGCCTTTTCTAAAGCGGGTGCAACGATTTCGGCTGAATGACCGTAAGCATCAGCCTTTACAACAGCCATAACACAGGTGTTTTCACACACTTTCTTGATTTCAGAAAAATTGTGCGAAAGGGCGTTCATATCTATTTCAGCCCAAGTTCTGTGTAAAAAACTCATTTTAATAACCCTCTAAATTGAAATTGTATCTGCAATTTTATAGTCGTTCATATCAAACGGTTTTTTCATTGCAAGGGCTTCGTTAATGTCAAAGTCAACAATCTTGTTGTCTCTCATAGCAACAACACGATTGCTCTTTCCGTTTTTAAGTAATTGAACAGCGGCATAGCCCATAAGACTTGCAATGGTGCGGTCACGAACAGTAGGAGCACCACCGCGTTGAACGTGGCCTAAAACGGTTGCTCTTGTCTTAATGCCTGTTACGTGCTCAATAATAGGAGCAAATTCCGAAGCCGAACCTGCGCCCTCGGCAACAACAACTATGAAGTGTTCTTTACCTGTTTTCTTAACCTCAAGGATTTTATCGATAACATCCTTTTGCAAATCGAATTTGATTTCGGGTACTAAAATTGCAACAGCTCCTGCGGCAAAGCCTACATCAAGTGCTAACCAACCTGCGTGTCTGCCCATAACCTCAACAACACTGCAACGCTCGTGAGATTGTGTAGTGTCACGAAGTCTGTCAACCATTTCGATTGCAGTGTTAAGAGCGGTATCAAAACCGATTGTGTAATCGGTAGAAGCAATATCGTTATCAATAGTGCCGGGGATACCAATACAGGGAATACCCCTTGCAGAAAGGTCAAGAGCACCTCTAAACGAACCGTCACCGCCTACAACAACGATACCATCAATGCCGTGTCTTTTGCAGGTTTCAACAGCAATTTGTTGACCTTCCTCGGTCATAAACTTTGGGCTTCTTGCTGTATAAAGGAAGGTACCGCCACGCTGTATAATACCCGAAACGCTTCTCACATTAAGGTCAATTATATCATCTTCAATCAGGCCGTTATATCCGTGACGGATACCTTTAACATTAAAGCCTAACGAAATAGCAGTTCTAACAACAGCACGTACAGCCGCATTCATACCCGGAGCGTCACCGCCACTTGTAAGAACACCAATTGTTTTAATATCCATATTTTCTCAACTCCAAAATATTAACTCATTAAATTATATAATAAAATTTTACATTATTCAACAGTTTTTACATTATTATTTCCAACAATTTTTGCAATTTGTGAAATTATTGACATATCGGCAGAGATTTTTGGGAAGTTAGCGGGCGAAAATTTCTTTTTAGTGTCCTCACAGTAAATAAAAACAGTTGAATTCCCTTGGTTTCGTTGAAATAGGTGAGAAAGCTCGGCAACACAAGGCGAATTGATTGATGGCACCCGCACATATACAGTTGGGGCCTTTTTAATTATGGGGATATTCGCCTTTGTTTCATCAAGGGGTGTTATCTTGTCACAAATAATTTCGATGGGGCGGTCCTCACGCTCGGCAATGCGCCCTGAAATTATAAGAGGTGTGTTCTCGGTGAAATATTGCTTGTATGAAATAAAGGTAGCGTTAAAGGCAGTAAGGTCAAGGGAAGCCTCTAAATCTTCTGCAACTGCCGAAAGAATAATGTTGCCGTTTTTTAAGTTCTTAGTTTTTATATTGCTCAGTAAGGCAATAATGTTAACACGACTGCCGTCCTTATATTTTCCTAGTAAAATATCTGATACCTTGGCACACCCCGAAGAAATAGCAAAGCCTTCAAACTCACCCAACGGATGTCCTGAAAAATATACCCCCGCAACCTCTTTTTCAAATTGCAAAAGTTCCTTTTGCGGCATTTCATCGGTATATTTTATGCTAAACGAGGGAGAATCGTCAACCGAATCAAAAAGATTAAATTGACCGGCTTCAATATATCTTCGCTCGCCCTCGACTGCCTCGAGCACAGCATCAATAGCGTAAAGCATCATTTTGCGTGTGGGCTCAAGCGAATCTAAAGCACCGCTTTTAATGAGTGAATCAAGTGCCCGTCTATTAAGGTCACGGCCCGAGCATCTAAGGCAAAAATCGTAAAGCGACTTAAATTCACCGCCTAAACTGCGTTCGGTAACAATCTTTTCAATAAGAGAAGAGCCGATATTCTTAATAGCATACAAGCCAAAACGGATTTCTCGGTTTTTGCCCGTGAATTCAGCAAAACTCTTGTTAACGTCGGGGGGTAAAATTTTTATTCCAAGTCTTTTGCATTCGGCGTTGTATTGGGCTACCTTTGCGGCACTGTCAATAACGCCTGAAAAAAGTGCCGCCATATATTCAGAAGGATAATGGCACTTTAGATAAGCGGTTCTATATGAAATCAAAGCGTATGCCGCAGCATGACCTTTATTAAAGGCATAGGAAGCAAAGGCTGACATTTCATCAAAAATCTTTTCGGCCGCTGCTTTTGGTACCCCACGCTTAATAGCACCGTCACACAAAACATTCCCGTTATTATCGGTGTCACCAAAAATAAAGGCGTTGCGCTCTTTTTGCATAACATCGTGCTTCTTTTTAGACATAGCACGACGAACAATATCAGCGCGGCCAAATGAATACCCAGCTAATTGGCGGCAAATTTGCATTACTTGTTCTTGGTAAACAATACACCCGTAGGTTACCTCAAGAATAGGCTTTAAGGACTCGTGTAAATAGGATACATCTTGCGGATTGTGTCGGTTGTGGATGTATTTGGGTATAGAGTCCATAGGTCCTGGACGATAAAGTGAAAGTATAGCAATCAAGTCCTCTAAATTTTCGGGGACAAATTGCCTCAAAACATTTTTCATGCCCTCAGATTCAAACTGAAATACGCCCTCAGTGTAACCCTTGGCCATCATTTCGAGGGTTTTCTTATCGTTTTCGGGTATTTTTTCAATGTCAAAATTGGGGTTTTCTCGCTTAATTGCTTTTTCGGTATCCGAAATAATCGTGATATTTCTTAGTCCCAAAAAATCCATTTTCAAAAGGCCTAACTCATCAAGAGCGGTCATAGTGTATTGGGCAACGATTACGTCATCGTTTTTAGATAGGGGAACATATTCCGAAATCGGCTTGTCCGAAATAACAACACCGGCGGCATGGGTTGAGGCATTTCTCGGCATACCCTCAAGCTTAATGGCCATATCTATAAGTTCTTTAACCGAACTGTCGGTATCGTACATATTTTTAAGCTCAATAGATTTTGAAAGAGTGCCTCTTATAGAGGCATTCATTTCTTGGGGAATTAACTTTGCAATTTTATCACAAAGAGCGTAGGGTAAATTCATAGCCCTGCCAACATCTCTTATTGCCGCACGAGCCGCCATAGTAACAAAGGTTACGATTTGTGCCACACGGTTGGTACCGTATTTTTCAACAACATAGTCAATAACTCTTTGGCGGTTAACATAGCAAAAATCTATGTCAAAATCGGGCATTGAAACACGCTCAGGGTTAAGGAAGCGTTCAAAAAGCAGTCCGTATTTTAATGGGTCAATACCTGTTATACCTGCACAGTAGGCTGCTATACTTCCTGCTCCCGAGCCTCTTCCCGGCCCTACGGGGATACCCTTATTTTTGGCGTACATAACAAAATCCTGTACAATAAGGTAATAATCGGTATACCCCATATCATCAATTACCTTAAGTTCAAAATCAAGGCGTTCCTTTGCCGCCTCAATTTCACTCTCATCGTACAATTTATACATACCCTCATAGCATTTTTCCTTAAGATAAAGGGCATGGTCATTATCTCCTATATCAAAAAGAGGGAGCTTAATATTGCCGAATTCAAACTGAAAATCACACATATCGGCAATTTTTACGGTGTTCTCAACTGCTCCGTCATAAATGGAAAACAGCTTAGCCATTTCCTCACCCGATTTAAGATAAAACTCATCGGTTTCAAATTCAAGAGTTCCCTCATCAGAAAGCTTTTTCCCTGTCTGCAAACAAACTAAAACCTTTTGGGTTTTTGCATCTTCCTTTTCAATGTAATGCACATCATTGGTTGCAACAAGAGGAATACCTGTTTCCTTTGAAAGGCGGTTAAGCTCAGGCAAAATACGCTTCTGTTCCATAAGAGAATGGTCCTGAAGCTCAATATAATAGTTGCCCCTGCCGAACACTCGGTCATACCAGAGGGCGGTCTTCTTTGCCCCCTCATAGTCTCCTGCCGTCAGTAGCCGCGGCACTTCACCTGCAAGACAGGCAGAAAGGGCAATAAG
>JAZRZR010000039.1:0-3336 GCA_045601525.1 Acutalibacteraceae bacterium | reverse complement strand
GGTGTTGGTAAAACTGCAATCGTTGAAGGTCTTGCTATTAAAATTGTAAACGGCACAGCACCTGCACGTTTGCTGGATAAAGAAATTCTTTTACTCGATCTTACAAGTCTCGTTGCCGGAACGCAGTTCCGCGGTCAATTTGAAAGCAGGGTAAAGGGCTTAATAGAAGAAGTTAAGAGCGCGGGAAATATAATTTTGTTTATTGATGAAATTCATAATCTTGTTGGCGCAGGCGATTCTGCAGAAGGCTCAATGAATGCAGCCAACATATTAAAACCCGCACTTTCTCGTGGTGAAATTCAAGTTATTGGCGCTACAACCTTTAAGGAATATAGAAAATACATTGAAAAAGATGCCGCACTTGAGAGAAGATTTCAACCTATTGTTATTGAGGAACCCTCTATTTCGGATACTCAAGAGGTTTTGTTGGGTGTTAAGGGATATTACGAGGGTTTTCATAATGTTACAATTTCAGATGATTTAGTTCGCAAAATCGTATTGCTTTCGGAAAGATATGTTAACGATAGATTTTTGCCTGATAAAGCAATTGATTTGTTGGATGAAGCATGTGCTTGTGCAAGTCTTGCAAATACTGCGGTAGATAAACTTTATGCGGTGAATAGAAAAATCAAGGAAACCAATTTGGAAATTGAAAATTTGCAAAGTGATACCGAAACTCCTGATTACGAAAAAATTGCAAATTTGAGATTTGACCTTGAAAAATACAAAAACGAAGCCGAACTTTTATATAATCCTGCTTCAAATAATGAAGTTACCGAGTTAGATGTTGCAAAAGTTATCGAATTGTGGACCGGAATTCCTGCATCAAAAATTCAAGAAAGCGACCTTAAAAAACTTTCTGAATTAGAAAGTGAAATAAAGAAAAGAATAATCGGTCAAGACGATGCGGCAGCAGCTGTAACGGCGGCTGTTAAGCGTTCTCGTGTTCAAACAACCCCTCATAGAAGACCTGCGTCTTTTATATTTGTAGGTCCAACCGGTGTCGGTAAAACCGAACTTGTTAAGGTGCTTTCAGAACAACTATTTTCCACCCCCGAAACAATGATAAGAATTGATATGTCGGAGTATATGGAAAAGCATTCGGTTGCTCGTTTAATTGGTGCGCCTCCAGGATATGTAGGGTATGATGAGGCGGGGCAACTTACCGAAAAGGTTCGCCGTAAGCCATATTCGGTAATTCTGTTAGATGAGATTGAAAAAGCACATCCCGATGTGTTAAATATCCTTTTGCAAATTTTTGATGATGGTAGAATTACCGATTCGCAAGGCCGAACTGTTAATTTTGAAAACACAATTATTGTTATGACTTCAAATGCGGGCAGTGATAAAAAGGATATGCCTGTTGGTTTTGGCAAAAATATTACCGAAGCCACTAAAGAAAAGGTTACAAAAGCATTATCTGAATTTTTGCGTCCTGAATTTTTGGGCAGGGTTGATGAAATTGTCGTTTTTGCTCCATTGGATTTATTATCTTTAGAAAAGATTGCTGCCTTAATGCTTAATGATTTGAAAGCAGTTTTATTAGAAAAAGGAATTGAGTTTTCTTTTGATGATTCGGTATGCAAGCAACTTGCTATAGAAGCCGAGGGTGCGAAATCGGGTGCTAGAGAACTAAGAAACAAAATTCGCAAAAACATTGAGGATGTTATTGTTGATGAGATTATTACAAAAGGTGAAAACGGAATAAAAGCGGTGAGTGTGTCTTATAAAAACACCTATAAAATAATTTTCAAATAAATATATTTATTACTTGACTAACGGCAAGAATTGTGATAATATAATTCTTGTCATTTGCGGGTGTAGTTCAATGGCTAGAATCCCAGCCTTCCAAGCTGGTCGTGTGGGTTCGATTCCCATCACCCGCTCCATACGATAAAAGAAGTCTCTTTTGGGGCTTCTTTTTATTTTTACCCATCGACAAATTTCAACAAAATTCTTGTTTTTTGAAATTTTAGTGTTATAATTTATTTACCGATGTTAGGAGGGAAGAATATGCAAATAATGGCCACGAAAATACCCAAAAGTATAATATTTGCTTTGACAATTGCCTTTGTATTATTTGTAGCAATTCTTGTCCTATCTGTTGTTCTAAATCGTTATATTAAGCAAATTGAAAATTATTTTTATATTGAAGAAAACAAAAACACTATTTTAAGAATTGATTTGCCTGAATTTGAGAGTAAGAAACTTCAAAAAGAAATTAACTACGATGTAAATTTGCAAAAAAAAGAGTTTTTAGAGGAATTGTACGCACTCCCTGCAATAAGTGATGATAAAAAATATGAATTCTCCACAGCATATTCAGTAAATAAATTATCACATATAAACTCGATTCATATAACTGTTTATCGTGCGGGGATTGACGACGAATATAGCCGGTATGACCTTACTTATCAATTTAACAACCGCACTCAAAAGTTTGTTAAGATTAATTATTTCTTAAAAAACAGTAATGCGATTTTTACGCTTCGTGAGCTTACAAAGGGTAAATTGCAAAAATACGCCACGGTTAACAGTCTTAAATTTGATGCGGAAAAAATTGATTACGAGCTTAGAGATTTATTGGCTTTTGATAATTTTTATTTTAGCGATGATGGGCTTAATATAATTCTTGATAGTGCTGATTTTTTCAACGAAGAGACTGGCTCACTTTACGTGTTTTTACCTTTTTCCGATTTGGATTCAGTTCTTAAAAAGAATTATATTCTTAAGGAAATTGAGCCGGTCAGTTCATCGCCGAAACTTCGCGATATTAATGAATTTTTAGGCAAAAAACTTATTGCCTTTACTTTTGATGACGGACCGAGTTATAAAACAACATCTGCTCTTTTGGACGGCCTTGATAAATATCAGGCAAGGGTTACTTTTTTTGTATTGGGAAGTAAGGTTGAAGCAAATAAGGAAGTTGTAACGAGAGCCTATAATATGGGCAACCAAATTGGTAACCACTCATATGCTCACGCTAATTTACCCAAACTAAAAAATAATATGATAATCAAGGAAATTGAAGATACAAACGATATTATTGAAAGAACTATTGGGGTACGTCCAACCTTGTTGCGACCGCCATACGGCAATGCTAATAAAAAGATTTATGGTATGACCGATATGAATTTCATTCTATGGGATATTGACCCTTGTGATTGGAAATATCCTGACGCCGAGGCTATTAAGAATAACATTTTGGCCAATGCTCATGATGGCGCAATCGTTCTTTTGCACGATGTTTATGATACAACTATTGAGGGGGCTTTTTTAGCGATGGAGGAGCTTTCCAAACAGGGTTATGCATTTGTCACTATTAATGAAATGGCA
>JAZRZR010000038.1:0-6431 GCA_045601525.1 Acutalibacteraceae bacterium | reverse complement strand
AAAAAGAGCTCGTTGTGGTACCCTCCGTAAGGAAGGTGCCACAGCGGGTGTATCTTGTATCTAAATTAAATAATTGACATGCTTTTTGCCGTATAGCTATTGGCTATGCCGCTTTTTGTTACACACCTTTTCAAAGTGTGTAACCCACTATGACACTTTCACGGACACTCCGCGCAAAGATGTCAGTGGGCTCTCCGAGGGTGCGGGTCGTCGAGCAGTGCAGATTGCCAAAGGCAAGATGTGTCCTGTCAGGTGCACCAAAATTCCCAACAAGGTATTTGCTTTGTTGGGGATTTTTTTATTTTACATTTTGCCGGTCAAAAGCGTTTTATAATCTTGTTTTTTAAAAATTCTATACAATAATTTGTAAAAGTGTCCATATTGGCAAAAATTTTGAATACCTTTAAATTGTAAGTATTGCACAAAAATAATACACAATTTCGTGTTATTTCTGCCAAAAACGATAAAAGTTATTGACATTTGATGAAAAATATGGTTAAATATACTTGTCGGAAAACTGAAAACGTTTTCAGTTCTCCTTTTTTACACGTTTTTCACCGTTTTTTTGAACAAAAAGGAACAACACAATGACCATTAAAGACGTTGCAAAATACAGTGGTGTTTCAATAACCACCATTTCCCGTGTTTTGAATAATCACCCCGACGTACGTGAAGAGGTGCGCGCCAAGGTGTTAAAAGCTATTGAAGAGCTGCACTATGTCCCAAACAGCAGCGCAAGGGACTTGGGCAAAATGCAAACCGATACTATCGGCGTTGTGGTGCGCGGTGTTGGAAACCCTTTTTTAAATTCGGTTTTACATGCGATTGAAAAAGAGGTGAGCCGGGCAGATTATTCGATGGTGATGCATCAAATCGGTTCAAACGAAGATGAGCTTGCCGAAGGCGCATCGTTAGTAAGGTCTAAAAGATTGAAGGGACTTATCTTTCTTGGCGGGCGGTTTGATTACACACCCGAGCAAATTGCCACATTGGGTGTTCCGTTTGTCTGCTGTACATATACAAACACCTTTGGCAGTCTTAAAAAAACGGCATATTCTTCGGTTTATATTGACGACTATGCCGAGGCCTTTCGTGCAGTAAAAACACTGACCGATTTAGGTCATAAAAAAATTGCTGTTTTACTTGGTACAACCGACGACCACTCGATAAGTGAGCTTCGTTTTAAGGGTTATTGTGATGCCCTTAAAAGTGCCGGCATAGTATTAGATAAAGACCTTATTATTGAGGCCAAAAGCTTCAATATAGACGACGCCTTTAAAGCTACCGAAAGCTTTCTAAAAAAGGGGAAGGATTTCACTGCTATTTTTTCCATTGCGGATGCTATGGGAATTGCGGCGATAAAGGCGCTTCATACTGTGGGACTAAATGTGCCTGACGACTGTTCTTTAATTGCGATAGACGGTATTCAGGTTTCAAAATATACTATCCCCACACTTACAACCCTTGTGCAGCCCAGTAAGCAGATGGGCACACGCGCGGTAGAGGTTTTGCTTAATGTCCTTAAGGATGAGTGCGGCAGCTGTCAGCTGAAGCTTGAAACAACTTTGCGTGAGGGTGGCACCCTTGCAAAACCTAAAGCTTGATTTTTACACCACTTGGTGTGGAAATAAATTATTTTAAAAAACGCACTTTGTGCGGAAATTTTCGAAGGAGGAAATTCAAATGAAAAAAGCGCTATCCCTATTATTAATAGCCATCCTTTGTGTCGGCTTGTTTGCAGGCTGCGCAGGTGGCGAAAAAGGCCGTGTTTACTGGCTAAACTTCAAGCCTGAATCTGATGAGGTTCTCCAAGAAGTTGCAAAAATGTACACAGAAGAAACAGGTGTTGAGGTTAAAGTTCTCACCGCTGCTTCAGGTACATACAACCAAACCTTGCTTGCCGAAATGGACAAAGAAGATGCTCCTACTTTGTTTGTTATCGGTAACCAGAATGCAGTTAAAGAATGGAAAGATTATGCTTTAAATCTTAAAGATTCTGCAATTGCAAAAGAGCTTAACACAGATGCATACAATATGTATGACGCAGACGGTAACCTTGTTTCTATCGGTTACTGCTATGAATGCTATGGCATCATTGTTAACCCCACCCTTATTGAAAAAGCCGGATATAAGATGGACGACCTTAAAAACTTTGAAGGTTTAAAGAAGGTTGCTGAAGATATCCACAAGCGCGCTAATGAATTGGGCTTCGATGCTTTCAGCGCATCTGATATGGACGATTCATCTTCATGGCGTTTCACAGGTCACATGGCTAACCTTGAATACTATTATG
Source organism: Acutalibacteraceae bacterium (assembly GCA_045601525.1). Taxonomy (GTDB): domain Bacteria; phylum Bacillota; class Clostridia; order Oscillospirales; family Acutalibacteraceae; genus SIG565. Next base: position 4,138 of record JAZRZR010000038.1, on the reverse strand, counting down.
AATCTCGCGATGCAGGCGGTTGGAAGGAATGCCCCGCTGAAATCAAGGGTACATATATGGAAAACTTCAAGAACCTTTATGACCTTTGCATCAACAACAGCATGACCCCTGCTAAAGAATTAGCTACCGGCGGTCACGATGCTCAGAACCAATTCAAAACCGGCAAAGCCGCTTTCTATGTAAACGGTTCTTGGGAATATTCAGCAGTTGCTGAAGCAGTTCCGAACGCTACTATGATTCCTTACTATGCAGGTGTTAAGGGCGAAGAAAAAGCCGGTCTCAACTGCGGTACTGAACACTACTGGGCAATCAACTCTAAGGTTAGCAAGGCAGACCAAAAAGCTACTATGGACTTTATGGTATGGTGCGTAACTAACGAAGAAGCTTCTCGCAAATTGGTTGATACCTTCGGCGTAATGCCTTATTCTGCTGCTGAATCCACCAACGGCTTCCTTGCTGCTGCTAACAAGTACTCAGCTGATGGTTGCTATGTAATGGATTGGGCTACTAACTATCAACCCAATGTTGATGAATATCGTAAAGCTTTAGTATCTGCTCTTAATGCATACAATGCTAATCAGACCGAAGCTAACTGGGAAAAGGTTAAGACCGCTTTCGTAGACGGTTGGGCTTACCAGTATAAGCAAATCAACAAATAATAACGATAATTAAATTGTTATAAACCACGCAAGGCGAGGCGGGCGAAGATTTCGCCTGTCTCGCTTCCTTTCTTTCCTTCGAAAAAATCAAAAAGGAGAATTAAAAATGAAAAATAGGCGACGTCCCCAAAACGCTCTTCAAAGGCCTATGGTTCGTTGGAGCTGGTTTTTCCTGCTTCCAATGGTTTCAGCTTTTGCTATTGGCTTTGTGTGGCCGTTTTTACAGGGTATATATCTTTCATTTTGTGATTTCCGTCTTATTTCCGATGCGAAATGGGTAGGACTCAAAAATTATATAAGCGTATTTCAGGATACAAACTTTATGCGCTCGTTTGGCTATACCGCAGTATTTGCTGTTGTTAGCTTAGCAATTATAAATGTTCTTGCTTTTATGGTGGCTTATGTGCTTACTCTTGAAATTAAAGGTTCTAATCTTTTTAGAACAGTATTTTTTATGCCAAACCTTATCGGCGGCATTGTTTTGGGCTATATTTGGTCTATGATATTTGACGGTATTTTGTCCCAATTTGACACATCTATCCTTCAAGAATCAACTTGGGGCTTTTGGGGACTGATAGTATTGCTTTGCTGGCAGCAAATAGGTTATATGATGATAATTTATATTGCGGGCTTGCAGTCGGTACCGGGTGATATGCTTGAAGCGGCAAAAATTGATGGTGCCAGCGGTGCACAAACCCTTTTCCGTGTAATTATTCCCAATGTTATGCCAAGCATTACAATTTGTACCTTCCTGTCGTTGACAAACGGATTTAAGCTATTCGACCAAAACCTCGCTTTAACCGGCGGTCAGCCGTTCATTATTCAACCCGATGGCTCTGCTATTAAAACTACTGAAATGCTGGCTCTTAACATTTATTCTACCTTCTACGGTCAAGGTGCTTCGGCTCCCGGCTATGCACAAGCTAAAGCTGTTATATTCTTTATACTTGTTGCGGCTCTTGGTTTATTGCAGATGTCCTTCACAAGAAAGAGGGAGGTGCAGCAATAATGGCTAATAAGAAATTGGGCGTTAATAATTCACTTGGCAAAAATATTTTAACGGCGATAATGTCTGTTATCAGTATTATTTATATTTTGCCCGTTGTTGCAGTTGTAATTAACTCATTTAAAGCTAACACATTTGTTAAAACCGATACCTTTGCTTTGCCTAATGCTGAATCCTTTGTTGGTTTTGCAAATTTTATTAAGGGTATGACCTTTGGTAACTATCCATTTGCAAAAAGCGTTTTATACAGTGTGGTTATAACTGTGCTTTCCACCTTCTTGATTCTTTTATTTACATCAATGGCGGCTTGGTATATTACAAGACGTAATACCATAGTTTGTCGCACTATTTACTTCCTTTGCATTTTTTCAATGGTGGTTCCTTTTCAAATGGTAATGTATCCTCTTTCTAAAACCGCGGACAGATTAGGCCTTAATACACCTTGGACCATTCCTGTTATTTACCTCGGCTTCGGCGCAGGTCTTGCAGTGTTTATGTTCTCGGGCTTTGTAAAGTCTATTCCCTTGGAAATTGAAGAAGCCGCTGCGATAGACGGCTGCAACCCGCCTTATACCTTTTTTGCAGTTGTGCTTCCTATGATGAGGCCCACCTTAATATCGGTAGGTATTTTGGAAATAATGTGGATTTGGAACGACTACCTCTTGCCTTATTTATCACTTGATATCAATGAATATAAAACTATTCCGATACATATTCAATATCTAAAAGGCAGCTATGGCACGGTAGATTTGGGTGCAACAATGGCATTGATTCTTTTAAGCATTATCCCCGTTGTTATATTCTATCTGCTTTGTCAAAAGCACATCATAAAGGGGGTTGCCGCAGGTGCTGTTAAAGGATAACGAAATCAAAAGAAGCAGTGGCATTTTAATGCCGATTTTCACCCTACCATCACCTTATGGCATTGGTACATTGGGTAAGGCATCGCGCGATTTTATAAACTTTTTACAGGCATCTAATCAGTCTTGGTGGCAAATTTTGCCTGTGGGTCCCACAAGCTATGGCGATTCGCCCTATCAAAGTCCCTCCACCCATGCGGGTAACCCTTATTTTATCGACCTTGATATTTTGGTAGAGGATGGTCTTTTAGAACAGTCGGAAATTGATGCGCTGTTTTGGGGCGATAGCCCTTGCCTTGTTGATTATGGTGCGCTGTATGAAAACCGCTACACCCTTTTGCAAAAAGTGTGTGAGCGCGGCTGGGACAGGGATTTTGACCGCATTGAAGCATTTAAAAGTGCGAATTCGTATTGGCTTTTAGATTATGCACTTTTTATGGCGCTTAAAAGGCATTTTAATATGCTTTCGTGGCTTGAATGGCCTGATGAGGACATCCGCCTCAGAAAGCCGGAAGCAATAAAATTTTACACTGAGAAATTGGCAGACGATATCCGCCTTTTTACCTATATACAGTTTCTTTTCTTTAATCAGTGGAATGCGCTGCGCGAATACGCGCACGAGCATTCGGTTAGAATTATAGGTGATTTACCTATTTATGTTGCACTTGATTCGGTTGATGTTTGGGCTTCACCCGAATGCTTTCAGTTGGATGAAAAGGGCTTTCCTACCGAGGTTGCGGGTGTACCGCCCGACCAATTCACAGCCGATGGTCAGCTGTGGGGGAATCCGCTTTATGCTTATGATGTTATGCAGCAAAACGGCTATGAATGGTGGATAAAGCGTATCGAAGGTGCGGCAAAGCTTTATGATGTTGTTCGCATTGACCATTTCCGTGGTTTCGAAAGCTTTTGGGCAGTGCCTTACGGCGAAAAAACCGCAATAAACGGCCGTTGGGTAAAGGGTCCGGGTATGTCACTTATATCCACTCTTAAAAACCGCTTCCCAAGCATAAGCTTTATTGCTGAGGATTTGGGGTATCCATCACAAGAGGTAGTACAGCTTTTAAAGGATTCTGAGTTTCCCGGTATGAAGGTGTTGGAATTTGCATTTGACGCTAATGAAGACAGCGTTTACCTTCCACACGCTTATAATAAAAACTGTGTTTGTTATACAGGCACTCACGATAATGACACCATAAAGGGTTGGCTTTCACAATTAACCCCCAGTGATTTAAAAAAGGCCGAGGATTATCTTGGTCTTAATGAACACGAAGGGTATGTTTGGGGAACTATCCGTGGCGGTATGAGCAGCGTTGCTCGACTTTTTGTGGCGCAAATGCAGGATTATCTCGAGCTTTCTAACGAGGCAAGAATCAATATTCCAGGCACACAAGAGGGTAATTGGCGTTGGAGAATGCTACCCGACCAAATTCCATACGGTTTAAGCGATAAAATAGCATATTTAACAAAGCTTTATAATCGTTAAATTTTAACAACACCCCGCACAGAACAACATCTTCGTTTCCTGTACTGCGAGCAGGATAATGTTCTTCACTCATCTCGTCATCGAGAAATTCATTATTACATAATTTACATCTAAATTTATTTATGCT
>JAZRZR010000037.1:0-7233 GCA_045601525.1 Acutalibacteraceae bacterium | reverse complement strand
ATAATTGACTTTTGGAGTGTGCTCTTTGGAAAAAATCATTTATTTTGACAACAGTGCGACTACGCCGCCCTGTGAAACGGCAATTAAATATATAAACAAATCGCTTCAAAATGATTGGGGCAACCCCTCCTCCTTGCATTCTTTAGGCATTACTGCCGAGCAAGCGGTTACTGAGGCGAGGAAAAAAATTGCTTCTTTAATCGGTGCAAAGCCAAATGAGATTTATTTTACCTCGGGCGGAAGCGAGGCCAACAATACTGCCATATTTGGCGCTGCTTATTCGAGAAAAAAAAGAGGCAACCGTATTGTTACCACAACCATAGAGCACCCGTCAGTGCTTAACTGTATGAAAAAACTCGAAAATGAGGGCTTTGAGGTTATTTATTTGCCCGTTAACAAGAAAGGCGTTATCGAAATAAATGACCTTTCTAATGCCATCAACGAGAAAACAATTCTCGTAAGCATTATGGCAGTTAATAACGAGGTTGGCACTGTTCAACCAATCGGTGAAGCGGCCGATATTATCAAAAGAAACAACGCCCCTGCTCTTTTGCACAGTGATTGTGTGCAGGCCTTTGGAAAACTCCCCATAAATGTTTCAAAGCTTAAGGCTGACCTTATAACCGCAAGCGCCCACAAGGTTCACGGGCCGAAAGGAATAGGCTTTTTATATAAGAAAAACGGTGTTTCCTTGCCCGCCTTTATATACGGCGGAGGTCAGGAAAGCGGAATGCGCTCAGGAACTGAGTCCACTCCCCTTATAAGCGGTTTTTCGGGCGCTAGTGATGAACTTGCTAATATTGCGGAAAACCTTGAAAAACAAAAAGAGTTTCTAAAATACGCAAAAGAAAAAATTCTGAAAACTAATCTTGTAACGATAAACTCACCCGATGATGCATTACCATATATTCTTAACATTTCGGTTAATGGTTACCGTTCCGAAATTCTTTTGCACTATTTAGATAGCAAAGGTATTTTTGTTTCAAGCGGCAGCGCATGTGCCAAAGGCAACACAAGTTATGTATTATCCGAAATGGGTTTTGACAAGGCAAGAATTGATTCTTCCTTGCGCCTTAGTTTTTCAAGATACAATACCACCGATGAAATTGATGCTTTTTGTTCCGTTTTAGAACAAGCCGCAAAGATCATAAGAAAGGCTTAATATGAAAGAAATTATTTTGATAAAAAACGGCGAATTGGTCCTTAAAGGGCTAAATCGTAACACATTTGAAGATATTTTGATTAAGAATATTCGCCGCCGTTTGCAAGCATTTGGAAAATTTGAAATCAAGCGTGCACAATCAACAATTTATATCAATCCGATTGATGATGATTTTGATTTTGAAGGTGCTCTCGATGCCGTTGGTAAGATTTTTGGTATTGCAGGATATTCAAGAGCCTGTGTTTGTGAAAAAGATATTAACGATATTATTCAAAAATCAAAGGTTTATTTTGCAGAACAATTAAAAGAGGTTAAAACCTTTAAGGTTGAAGCAAAGCGTTCTGACAAAAAATTTCCACTAAAATCACCTCAAATTTGTGAAACCCTTGGTGGAAGCTTACTCGAAGCATTTCCGCATCTTAAGGTAGACGTTCACAACCCTGATATTACAGTTACTGTTGAGGTTCGTGATTTTAACGCTTTTGTGCGTGCCAACCAAATACATGGCGCTGGCGGTTTGCCTGTTGGCACTGCAGGCCGTGCTGCTATTCTAATTTCGGGCGGTATTGATAGCCCTGTAGCCGCATGGACTATGGCTAAAAGAGGCCTTGAACTTAATGCAATTCATTTTGCAAGCCCGCCTTATACAAGCCCTCGTGCTGAATTAAAGGTGAGAAACCTTCTTGAAAAGGTTGCCGCATATAGCGGTCCTATTCGTTTGGGCATCGTCCCCTTTACCGAAATTCAAGAGCAAATTGCCGAAAAATGTCCTGAAGAATTCTTCACTCTTATTATGCGCCGTATGATGATGCGCATATCCGAGCAGTTAGCAAACCAAAGAGGTTGTCTTGCGCTTATAACCGGCGAAAGTTTAGGTCAAGTTGCAAGCCAAACCCTCCCTGCCCTTGCCGTTACCGATACCGTTGCCGATATTCCGACTTTGCGCCCCTTAATCGGTATGGACAAGGAAGAAATTATTGCTATTTCCCGTAAAATCGATACCTTTGAAATTTCGATACAACCTTACGAGGATTGTTGCACCGTATTTACCCCTAAACATCCCAAAACACGCCCCACAATTACGCAATGCATTGATGCCGAATCCAACCTTGATATAGAGACTTTAATTAAAACTGCTGTTGAAAATACCCAATATTCAATTATTGATTAGGAGTGCTTTTTTTGATTACCGAGTTACTTTACAGTTTTGACGAAAATATTTCAGAGTTGGTTGAACAACTTTCTTTCTCTGAAAATTCCTGTCTTCGTTTAACCAAGTGCGAAGAAGACGGGCTTTTTCGTCGTATAATTAATTCGGCCAAAAGTAATGATATAATCTTTTTGGAAAATAGTTTTCTTTTTTGGGCGCTTGAAAATCTTCTTGAAAACAAAAAAATAATCTTGGTTGAAAAATTCACTACCGACGGTAATATTTATTCCGAAGAAACGGCATCGGCAATTTTCAAATATAAGAACACCTATATTGCGGTATTGCCGAATGACGCCGCCCTATTATCCCGAATGCTTGAATTTTTAATTTTCAAGTTGAATTTCACCGAGCCCTATTATCACTCGGCCTGCTTTGATATTTCTGATATGTCCTTCGAGGATATCAAAGCGACTTTTGACACTTTTTTCTCTTACGAGGATATATATTTTTCTTTCCAAAAATTTGAGTTTTTTACAAGAGTGCATATTATTTCTCTTGGCAAAAGCGATACCGATTCTCAAATTCTTTGCGAACAAATTTGTGAAAAAATCAAATATGTGTTTGGCGATAATGCATATACTGCCGCTCATTATGGTCTTGCAAATCTTGTTGTAAACAAACTAATTGAACACAACTTAAAAATTGCAACTGCCGAATCTTGCACAGCGGGATTACTTTCAAGTGAACTTACAAGTGTTCCCGGTTCTTCGAGTGTAATTGAAATCGGTATTGCAACATATTCTAATAGAATAAAGCACGCCGCAATCGGTGTTTCGGCCGCCACCCTTAAAAAGTACGGTGCCATTAGTTTTCAAACTGCTTACGAAATGGCGCAGGGCGTTAAAAGTTTGAGCGGTGCTGATTTAGGCATTTCAATCACCGGTGTTGCAGGCCCAAATATGAGCGAAAACAAGCCTGTGGGTACCGTTTTCGCAGCCCTTACCAACGGAAGATGCAGTTGGACAATTAAACTTAATATCGCACCAAATTCTTCAAGAGATTTTGTACGCAAAAAAGCTACATTTATGTGTCTTGACCTTTTAAGAAGATTTCTTGAATATTATCCTTTGGTGCTTCCTGAATATAGTTTATCAACAAGTGAGCCGAATTATCTATATGAAATTCCTCACTACAACCCGCCAGCCGAAAACCCCGATTTATTCTTCCACACCGATAATGTTACACCCGAACTTGATACCAAGATTGAGGAATATGAACAAAAATCATCAACGGTAGAAGAACTTGAAGATTATGAAACTGAACTTATTGTAATTGATAATACTATTAAAGAAGCAAAGAAACCTTTATTCACAAAAGAAATCAATTATAAAGCAATTATTTCAAACTCTATTTTTGCCATTTTAATTGCTGCTATCGTTTTAACAAGCGGATATTTTGCAACATATTTCCACTTTATTAACAACAATAGCAAAGCAATTGAGGATATTAGAAACCACTATGAATATAGTACAAATGTTAACTTCTTTGGTAAATTGCTTTGTATTGACAAGTTGCAAGAGGTAAACCCCGAAATTGTTGCTTGGGTGGAAATACCAAACACCGAGGTTAATAACCCTGTTCTTCTTGCAAAAAACAACCGATATTATCGCACTCACAATCATTACAATAAATATTCGCCTTTTGGCTCGTTATATTTTGATATGAATTGCAAACTCGGTTATCAAAAGTCAAACAATCTTGTAATATATGGCAAAAATATGAAGGACACCTCCCTCTTTTGTTCCTTGAAAAACTACAGTTCGCTTGAGTATCTTAGAAATAATCACTCTATTGAACTTACTACTCATTCGGGCAAAGAGATTTATAACATTTTTGCAGTTGTTATTTTGTCGGATAACGCAAAGGACAACGGCAGTGACTTTTCACCTGCTATTACCAAATTTGATAATAAGATAGAAAAACAAAATTGGCTTGATGAGGTTACCGAGCGCAGTCTGTATCAAATAGCCTTTGAAGTGCCTGATGATAGCGAATTCTTAACACTTATTACTCAAAGTGATGTTTTTGATGGCGCTAAACTCGCCGTAATTGCTTATAACTCAGATATTGCTCCTATAAACAATTACAAAGAACACATCACCGTAAACCATGCTCCAAGATATCCTCAAAGTTGGTACGATTCACACAACCTAACGAACCCTTATTCCAACTCAACATCGGCGCCTATTATCCCCTCTACCCCGATTGATGATACTTCTTCCGATGAATTCACAGGAGAAGCGCCTCCTGTTAGTGATGATGAAATAATTATTGAATCTACCCCTGAATCTTCGCAAGAACCCTCCACTCCATCTACACCCTCAACTCCGACTCCGCCACCCTCATCTGTTCCTTCCGAAAACGAAAGCAGTAGTGATACTGATAGCGGCAGTGAAAGTAATGCCGATAGCAGTAATGATACAAGTGAAAACGAAAGCGAAAACCAAGAAGAAAACCAAAACGGTAGCGAAACCGAATCGACTACTTCACCCAACTAATAAAGGAGTAATATAAATGGCAAGAAATATTAAGGTTGATGTTATTTACTATTCAACTGCCAAAGATTTCGAGTTTGAATTCAATCTTTGTTCCGCCTGTCAAATTAGATTATTAAGCGATTGCACTGACACACTCGAGTTGCTTCCCCATTCACTTGCACGAGCATTTTCGCGCAGTCAGGTTGTAATTGTTACAGGTCTTTACAGTGATGAACTCATTTCAAATGTGGCTCAAAGTATTGGCTTTAGCACCGCCGAAATCAATTATGATGAGTATAACATCGCAACCCCGTATGCGAGTTTGTTCATAAACGGTGCAGTTCCCCTCGTTACTACAAGCGGAAAATACATCGGCCTTATTCTTGAAAGTGGTCCTCAAACACTTCTTTTGATTTCTTCCGAAAAGAATTCACGAAAAGAAATTATGAGTTCTTTAATTCAACCGTATATTGCCGATTTAAGTCGTATGCCACATCTCCCCTCACAACCCACCAATGAGGAGCCTATCAAGGTTGAGGAAATCACTCCCGAACTCGAAGAAACTATCACCTTGCCTGAAGATACCAATATAGAAGAAAGTCAAAACATTGTTGATGTTTTTTCGGACACGGAATTATTATCTCAAAACGAAAATATTGCCGAGCCTGTTTCTTTTGAAAGCGAAGAGGAAGATATTGAAGAAACCGATTTGTCTTCCAACATTTATGCGAGAATTGATAGCGAAAGTTTAGAGGCTTATAGGGACCACGAATATGAGGAAGACGCTTACGATGACCAAAACAAAGCCTTTGTAATTCCTTTTCAAATCAACGAAAATGTTTCGGAAGATTACTACTCGGACTATGAAGAACCCTTTGTTGATATTCCTAAGAAAAAGGGATTGCCAATTGCAACAATAGTGCTTTTAATTGTGCTTTTAATCCTTGTAAGTTTTATCGCCTACTGTTTGATTATTGAGCCGATTATCAAAGGAATTTCCTTAAACGAAAACCTTCAACAAATTTTTGGATTTTTACTTAATTAAAAAAACACCCGATACAGTGTATCGGGTGTTTTAATTTTATTGTGCGTTATTTGAGCCAACCTTAACGGTCGTTGTATAATATTTACCGGCTCTATAGAACTTAACATTTACCTTTTGGTTGGGTGAGGTTTCTGAAACAAATGTATTAAGGTCACTATACTCGGATAATTCCTTATCATTATAAGCAACTATAATATCACCTGAACGAATTCCTGCCTCATAGGCGGGACCTCCGCTTATTACGCTCTTTACAACCGCACCAACGGGATAGCCTAATTGTTTAAGGATGTTTGCAGTGTATTTTTCACTGATTGTAATGCCAATATAAGGGTCAGGATCATTTTCCTTTGCAATAATTTTATCGCAAATCTCAACAACGGAATTTACGGGAATTGCAAAGCCCATTCCCTCATACTCGGTTGCGGCGATTTTTGAACTGTTTACACCTATAAGTTTTCCTTTGGTATTTACCAAAGCACCACCCGAATTACCCGGGTTAATTGCAGCGTCGGTTTGAATCAAATTCACATCACTGCCAACGCCTGAATCGGGAACAACTCTATCAAGGCCACTTATAATTCCGTAAGTAACCGAGCCCATAAACTCAAGACCGCCGGGGCTACCTACCGCAGCAACGAACTGGCCTACACTTACCTCTTCGGATTTTCCAAGTTCAATAGGTTGAAGACCCGTTACATCTATTTTTATAACTGCTAAATCGTATGAAATATTATAACCCACAACACTTGCTTGATAAGCAGTATCGGTGTTAGAGGTTAAAAACACCTCAATTTTTGAGGAACGAGAATTGAGAGCCGACTCAATAACATGGTAATTCGTTATTATATAACCATCAGCCGAATATACAATACCCGAGCCAGAGCCCACCGCTTCACTGCTACCACCAAAAAAGTTGTTTGTAGCTGCGGTGGTTTGAATGCCAACCACACTTGGTCTTACCTTTGTAGCGACGGCCTCGATTACGCCCTCAACGGTTTTATCAACGCTAATGTTTGTAATGGTATTACCCTCACCCACATTATTATTGATAACAAATTTATCCTTCATATAATTAAAAGCCACAAGAGACGAGGTCACACCAATAACCGCCGATAAAAGCACCGAAATTATAATTGTGGGGAGATTAACCTTTGTCTTCTTTCTCTTTGGTTTCACCGGTGGCGGAGTTATATAACTATATGTGTTAAATGTTTGGTCGTTAAAATTGTTGTAGTCCATACACGGCTCCTTAAATAATAATCTAATATTATTTTAGCACATTTTGAGTTGATTTTATGAATTATTAGTGAATAATATATAATATTTTATAAAATAAGTA
>JAZRZR010000036.1:0-15165 GCA_045601525.1 Acutalibacteraceae bacterium | reverse complement strand
ACTGTACTTTGGACTCACCACTTTCTTTTATTTAATTCTCCTTAAATTTTGAGGTTTGATTTCCGAGAACATCGGTATCAGTCCTTTCTGTATTTCCTTTTCTGACTATAATATAACACATTATGCACCATTTGTCAAGTGTTTTGTGCAAAACTTTTGTATAAAATGCTAAAAATTTTCCAAAACAGATGAAAATCATGTAAAATAGAGGATAAAACTATTGGTTGTTGACTATTTTATTAAAATCAATTAAAATAAAAGAGTAACCAATATTAAAAGGAGTAACTAAAATGGAAGAGAAAATTGTTAACGAAGATTATCAACCCGATTTAATTGAACTTATCGATGATGAGGGGAACACATATAATTTTGAGGTGCTTGATGCTATCGAAAATGATGAAGCAAGATATTTAGCGCTTTTGCCCCTGCATGCTGACCCTCAAGCAATGCTTGATGATAGCGGCGAGTTGGTTATCGTAAAGGTTGCCGAAGAAAACGGCGAAGAATTTTTCACCGAGATAGAGGATGACGATGAGTATGATACCATCGCCGATGCCTTTGTTGACCGTTTGCAAAATTTCTACGACATCGAAGAATAAATAACAGTATTTTTAATAAAATAAATTCGTCCTGCTCTGTTCGCGGACTGTTCTATTATAACCCTACAAGCTACTAATAGGGAGTCGGGAATATTAGGTGGGCTTGCAGACCTCCCGCTCTTGCACCTTCGGGTTTGGCAAGAGTGGAAGAAGGGAGCGCGAAGCCTTTTACGAGACACCCACCTGCTATTTGCAGGTTATCATTAGCACAATACGGCAGAGCGGGTCTCTTTTTAAGCAAAGAAGTGGCGGAGGCTTAGTTTATGTATGATTATTTAATTGTCGGCGCGGGACTTTACGGCGCCGTATTCGCCCGAGAAATGACCGATAAGGGCTTTAAGTGTCTTGTTGTGGAAAGACGAAACCATATCGCCGGAAATGTTTATACCGAAAAAATTGAGGGAATAAATGTGCATACCTACGGCGCTCATATTTTTCACACGAGCAACAAGCGTGCGTGGGATTATGTAAACCGATTTACCGAGTTTAACCGTTACACAAATTCCCCTGTGGCAAATTATAAGGGTGAAATTTACAATCTTCCTTTCAATATGAACACATTTAATAAAATGTGGGGGGTTATAACACCCGATGAGGCAAGGGAAAAGATTGAGAAGCAACGCCGAGAGGCAAATATTGATGCCCCAAAAAATTTAGAGGAGCAGGCAATTAGTCTTATAGGCACCGATATTTATGAAAAACTTGTAAAGCACTATACCGAGAAGCAGTGGGGCAGACCATGCACGGAATTGCCAGCCTTTATAATTAAGCGCTTGCCGGTAAGGTTTATTTACGATAACAACTATTTTAACGACCTTTATCAAGGTATCGCAATCGGCGGTTATACCAAAATGGTTGAAAGAATGTTGGAGGGCATAGAGGTTCGCCTTAACACCGATTATCTCGAAAACAAGGCTCAACTTGATGCTCTCGCCAAACAGGTGGTTTACACAGGACCCATTGATGCTTATTTCGATTATAAATACGGCAATTTAGAGTATCGAAGCGTAAGGTTTGAAACCGAAGTTCTTGATACGGAAAATTATCAGGGTAACGCCGTTGTGAATTATACCGATGGCGAAACACCCTACACCCGTATTATCGAGCATAAGCATTTTGAGTTCGGCACTCAGGAAAAAACCGTTATAAGCCGTGAATATTCGGCCGAGTGGAAATTAGGCGATGAGCCGTATTATCCTGTAAACGATGAGCAAAATGGTTTGCTTTATGAAAAATATAAAGCCTTGGCTGATAATACACCTAATGTGATTTTCGGCGGAAGACTTGGCGAATACAAGTATTACGATATGGATAAGGTAATTCTTTCGGCGCTTGAAAAACTCGATAGTATATTAAAATAAAATGAAAAAGGATAGAGATTTTTCTCTATCCTTTTTGTTTTAATGTGTGTTATCCTTTGAAATTGTGCGGTGAGATTCAATCAAGATTCCGCCCTTATCAATTGCTACTTCTTTTGTCTTTCGCATATTGTGGGTAAAGGTAACATAATCGTTGCAGTCATAAAGACCTTTTCTTAAGTATTGACAATAAACATTGTTCTCAAACTTTGGCAACCACTCATCTCTATCAGCGCAAGCCTCGATAAGAAGATAGTCGGCACGGTCGAAAATATTATTTCTGAAAACAAAATTTTCGGATTTGTTTTGGTGCTTCCATCCCTTGATAGAGGATGCAGTTGTGCGGTCGGTGCGGCGGGAGCCGAAACCATAGCCGTTTAATCGGCAAATGTTGTTTTCAAACAAGACATCCTTAAATATTGTGGTTGTATCATCATAGTGGGTGCGGTCGGTTTCGCTTATGTGTGTAGTAATGAAATATTCAAAGTCATAAGTGTTGCGCTCAAACAAACAACCGCGAACCGTAAAGCGTTCGGTATTGGGTTTGCTGCGATTTGCGCCAAACCATTGAGGAGTAACGGCGGCGTCATAGATTTGGTTAAAATAGCAGTTTTCAATCAAAACATCTTTGCCTGTTCCCCAAATTTCATAAGCGTTTCCGAAAAGAGCGGCAAGGTCGGGCGTCATAATAGAGCCGCCAATCCATTCAAACTCACAGTTTCTCACGGTGCTGCCTTCAATTGCTCCGCAAAGGCTTATGCCGTAACTTCCCGAGTATTTGAAAACAAGGCCATCAACAACTGCGCCGTTACAGGTGGGCGATATGCCGTGGAATACAGCAAGGTGAGGGCAAAGTTCAATAGACTCAAAGCGTTCATTCGGTGCGCCTTTATCCGATTTAAGATAAATCTTGCCTTCCTCTAAACAGTGGTAGAAATCAAGGTCAAATTCCAACTCGGTTCCGATGTGAAACCATTTTTTATATCCGCAACCATCTTTGCCGTTGTTGAAAATAATATTACCAACATCGCAAAGCTCGGCGCGGGTAAGTTCGCTAAGCGGACGCGCTTCGCCAAAATTGATAGAGTAAATATTGTTGCCCTCGTTTTTCCATTCAACCTGTGCGGCGTTGTAGGGGGAAGCATATAGGTGCGGTTTTTCGCCCTCGCCGTAACTTGAATAGGTAATGCCAAGAAGGGTTAGAGAGCCACGGAATGTGTCGCCGCACCTAAACAAAACGGCATCTCCCGACTTGAAATTGTTGTTATTTTGCTCGACACGCTCTATTGTTTTCCAGGCGGTTTCGGGGGAAAGACCATCGGCATTATCATCACCATCATTTGATACATAATAGGCGGTGCCCGTAATTTCAAGGCTTGGTTTTGTTGACTTTATTTTATTAAGTAATTCTTGTGATTTTTGCTCAATCATAAATTCTGTCATAATGCACCTCTAAAAATTGTTGTTGTCTGAAACAGGGCGGTGAGCATCGACAATAATTGCGCCCTTGTCAATGTCGATTTTTCTTGTTTCGAAAATGCCGTGATTAAAGTTCACACGGCCATTCACATCGTAAAGACCTTTTTCACGGAATTGGCAATAAACATTGTTTTCAAATGTTGGCACCCACTCATCTTCATCAGCACAAGCCTCAATAAGAAGATAATCGGCACGGTCGAAAATATTGTCCTTAATAATAAAGTTGCCGTCCGAAACCTTGTTTTGATGCTTCCAACTTTTTATGCAAGAGGGGGTAGCACGGTCAAGCCTGTGTGAGCCAAAGCCGTAACCGTTTAGTCGGCAAATATTGCCCTCAAAAACAATGTTTCCCAAATGCAAATCGGTATCAGGGTTGTGATTGTTTTTGTCCTCGCCCAAATGCTCGGTTAGGAAATATTCGAAGTCGTAGGTGTTGCGCTCAAAAAGGCAACCACGCACAACATAATCAACAATATCGTGGTCGGCTTTTGCGCCAAACCATTGAGGAGAAACGGCGGCATCATAGGTTTGATTAAAGTAGCAATTTTCAATAAGCACACCGTGGCAGCCACCCCATATTTGATATCCGTTGCCGTAGCGGCAAAGACAATCGGGGCTCATAATAGAGCCGCCAATCCACTCAAGTTCGCAGTTTCGCACAATGCTGTTATCAACACTGCGACCCGCAAAATCTATTGCACAACCACCCGAATATTTAATAATAAGACCATCAATAATCGAGTTGTTGCATTCGGGTATCACCGCCGTAAAGACCGACTTTTTAATAGCAAACTCAATGCTTTCAAAGCGCTCGTTGGGTGCGCCCTTTGTAGATTTAAGATAAAGAATAGCGTTGTCATAATCGTGGTAAAAATCGAGGTCAAACTCAAGGGAAGTGCCGTTTTTAACCCACTTCATATATCCGCAACTATCCTTGCCGTGATTAAACACTATGTTGCCAACATTGTATTGAGTTCTTTTTCTGGGGTCTGGCTCATCCTTGTCACCAATACTGATAGAATAAATATCGTTGCCCTCGTTTTTCCATTCTACCTTACCGCCATCAAAGGGGGAAGCATACAAATGGGGCTTCTCGCCTTCGCCATAACTTGAATAGGTGATGCCACGAACTCTCACGGTGCCGCGAAATGTATCGCCGCATCTAAATAGAACAGCATCGCCCTCTTTGTAGTTATCATAATTTTGATTTACACGCTCTATTGTTTGCCAAGCGGTTTCGGGGGAAAGACCATCGGACTTATCATCGCCCTCGTTTGATACATAATAGGTAGTGCCCGTGATTTTAAGGTTTGGCCTTGCTGATTTTATCTTTTTAAGTAGTTCCTCGGCCTTTTGTTCAATCATAAATTCGGTCATACAGCACCTCTAAAAATTATTGTTATCTGAAACGGGGCGGTGAGCATCAATTATAACTGCGCCCTTATCAATCGGAATTTCTCTTGTGTTATAAATGCTGTCGTTGAAGTTGACACGGCCGTTCACATCGTAAAGACCTTTTTCACGGAACTGGCAATAAACATTGTTTTCAAATACGGGTAGCCACTCATCCTCATCGGCACAAGCCTCAATAAGAAGATAATCGGCACGGTCAAAAATATTATTTCGTATAATAAAGGTGCCGGCAGTTGCCTTGTTTTGATGTTTCCAACCCTTAATCATCGAAGCCGACGGGCGATACGGGCGATGCGAGCCAAAGCCGTAACCGTTAAGGCGGCAAATGTTGTTTTCAAAAATCATATTTTCAAAGTGGAGGGTGGTGTCTTTTTTGTGGTCGTTGGTATTCTCGCCGATTCGCTCGGTTAAGAAATATTCAAGGTCGTAAACATTGCGCTCGAATAAGCAACCACGCACCACAAAGTTTATAACATTTGCTCTGTCGCCGTTTCCGAACCATTGAGGAGTAACGGCGGCATCATAGGTTTGATTAAAGTAGCAGTTTTCAATGAGAACGCCGTTGCAACCGCCCCAAATTTGATATGCGTTACCAAAACGGCAAACGATGTACGGGCTCATAATAGAGCCGCCAATCCACTCGAACTCGCAGTTGCGAACTGTATTGTTTTCAACACAGTAGCCCGAAAAACTAATCGAGCAAGAACCCGAGTATTTGATAACAAAACCATCAATTGTGGAGTTGTTACATTCGGGAATTCTCGCTTCAAATACAGGGACGTTAAGTGACAACTCAATACTGTCCCATCTTTTTGAGGGGTTGCCCTGTGTAGATTTAAGATAAAGCTTGCCTTCATCTAAGTTGTGGTAGAAGTCCAAATCGAATTCGAGTTCGGTGCCTATCTTAGACCACTTCTTAAAGCCGCAGCTATCCTTCCCGTGATTAAATACTATATTCCCAATATCGTAATGAATCTTTTTAACGGGGTCTGTTTCATCCTTGTCGCCATAGGGGAAAGAGTATATATCGTTACCCTCGTTGGTCCAAGTTTTCTCGGCGGCATTAAAGGGAGAGGCGTACATATGGGGCTTTTCACCCACACCATAGCTTGAATAGGTTATACCACGCACCTTAATAGAGCCACGGAAAGTGTCGCCGCATCTAAAGAGAACGGCATCGCCCTCTTTATAGTTATCGTAATTTTGGTTGACGCGTTCGATACTTTTCCAAGCGGTTTCGGGGGAAAGACCATCGGCCTTATCATCACCCTCGTTTGATACATAATAGGTAGTGCCTGTTATGGTAAGATTTGGGCGGGTAGCCTTAATTTTAGCCAATAACTCTTGGGATTTTTGTTCGATTATATACTCTGTCATAAAGCACCTCTTTATAGGTTTAATATTTAACAAGGCGTGCCTTGTGTTTTAAGGTGTTAATAGTCAAGCGGGCGTTGTGCATAAATAATGGTTGCGCCCTTGCCGTAAAACTCTTCATCGAGATTTGCAATTTCTTCGGGTGTAAACAAGGTGAATTTTTTGTTTTTATCAATAAAGCGCTTGCCTACATGTTGGCAATAAACATTGTCCTCAAGATGTGCCGCTTGCTCGGGAATATCGGAATGCACCTCAACGAGCAAATAGTCGCTTCTATCAAAAATGTTGTTGCGGATATAAAAGTTTTTGGCAAGGTTCGCGTGATGGCCGCAACGAACGCATCTTGCATCGCTTTTCCAAACACGCTGTGAGCCAAAACCGTAGCCGGTTTTTCTGCAAATGTTGTCCTCAAAGTAAATGTTTTCAAAATAGGTCTCGCTGTCGGGGTCGTGATTTTCATCGGCTTTAGGTAAGCCCTCCTTGTATTTTGAAAGGAAGTACTCGAAGTCGTAAATGTTTTTCTCGAAAAGACAACCTCTAACAAAGAAGTTCTTAACCTGGCAGTTTTCGGTAAAGCCCGACCATTGAGGAGTAACTGCGGCATCGTAGCATTGGTTAAAGTAACAATTTTCGATAAGGATATTATCACAGCCGCCCCAAATTTGATAGCCGTTACCATAAAGAACAATAATGCGGGGGTGCATAACGCTTCCGCCTATCCACTCAACTTCGCAGTTTTTAACGGTGTTGTTTCTAACATCACCGCCCGAGAAAGAGATACTGCAAGCACCCGAGTACCTTACAACAAAGCCATCAATGGTTGAGTTGTTGCAGGTGGGCGAGGTGCCGCTAAAGACGGGTCGATTTATACAAACCTCGATGCTTTCCCATCTTTTTGCAGGGTTACCCTTGGTTGATTTAAGATATAGTTTACATTCATCAAGATTATGATAAAAATCAAGGTCAAAATTAAGGTCGTAGCCTACATCCTTCCATTTTTTTATACCGTGTGCTTCGCCGTGGTTGAAAACAAGGTTGCCGATATCATAGGTCAGCAAAAGTTTGCCGCCCTCAAGGGTGGAAGTGTCAACCTCTTCGGACGGACCAAACGGGAAGGAATAAACATCGTTGCCCTCATCGGTCCACTCTATTTTAGCGGCATTAAAGGGCGAGGCGTACATATGTGGCTTTTCTCCCTCGCCATAGTTTGAATAGGTTATGCCACGCACCTTAACATTGCCACGGAAGGTGTCGCCGCATCTAAATAGAACGGCATCGCCTTCTTTGTATTTGTCGTTGTTTTGATTAACACGCTCTATGGTTTTCCAAGCGGTTTCGGGGGAAAGACCATCGGCCTTATCATCACCCTCGTTTGAAACATAATAGGTGATGCCTGTTATGTTAAGGTTTGGTCGAGCGTTTTTGATTTTCTCAAGGCGCTCATTTGCTAATTGTTCGATTTTGTGTTCGGTCATCATAACACCGTCTCCTTTTTACTGCACTTAAAAGTTAATAATCAAGCGGACGTTGGGCAAAAATTATTTTTGCATCCTTTTCCGCAAAATTTTTGTCGGGGCTATTTATTGTTTCGTTATAAAATGGGGTTTTAATCAATTGGCGCTCTATAAGGTATCACCCGAGCGAAAAAGAACGGCATCGCCCTCGTTTGATACATAATAGGTTGTACCCATTACTGTAATGTTGGGTTTTGCGGCCCTGATTTTAGCCAATAATTCTTGAGATTTTTGCTCGATTAACGCTTCATTCATATAGGGCACCCCCTTACAGTATTATACTGCTTTAATAATATTATATATATATAGATAAGTCAAGAAAAAACGGGCAAAAAAAGCAAAAAAATCACATTACCATAATTGTAACAAAACACACTTAAAAAAGTAATGGAAGATTGTTGTATTTCTTTGTTTTTTTGTTGCTTTTAAGAGTTGTTTGTAAGGCAAAAAGAAGTCCGTTTAGGCTTTGCCTAAACGGACTTAAGTTTAATAAACTATAATTTTTCCTGTTTTATCACCGTAAATTTCTTCGGCAGTTTTGTTTTCATTTCCCTTTACGGAAATGGTGCCTTCGCTTGTAACAAAAAAGTTGCGATTTTTGTTGATTATGTATGTGTTACCGCTAAAGGTTGGCATTGCACTTCCGTTTGTGTTGTTGATACGTATAAGCTTCGGCATACCGTGCACAAAAATGTTATCCTTAATAACAAAGTTTTCGCTCTTGCAAGAGTTACCACCCTGAATGTTGGTGCCTTGGTCCTTATTGGGGCGAGAAAGCGTTCCCCAACCATAACCGCCGTAACGCATTATATTACCGCTTATCTCAACATTTGAAAACTCACCTGTTGTATTGCGCAAGAAGTATTCGAAGTTATATACACTATACTCTAAAAGATTATTGGTGTATTTAATGTTAATCTCGCTCACGGTGCCTGTACCATCGTCCTTGCGCCACTGGGGAGAAACGCCCGCATCATAGCACTGGTAAACGTGGCAGTGATCGATATAATGACCGTCACAGCTGCCCCAAAGCTGAATTCCGTTGCCAAGTCTTGTTGTACCGTTACCTTTTTGATAGCAACCGCCCACATAACCGATAACTAAGCCTTGGGTCATGGTGTTTACTGTATTTACAAGGTCAAGACCCATTGTGCCTGTGTACATAAGGCGGATATTTTGAACAGTTGAATTGCTGCCCTGTTGGATAAGGTTATCATATTTACAAATTTCGATAGAGTAGAAACGCTCTCTCGGGTCCTCTTCGGAATAAAGATAAACAGTTGTGCCACGTGATTGGTAGAAAAAGTTTAGGTCGCGGATAACATCTTCAAGTTTGTTCTTTTTCTGGGCAAAGGCTTTGCCGTGATTGAAAACGATATTGCCGATATCATCGGAAGTGTTAACATCAACGTACCAAAGATTTTCGTTATCCTCGTCTTGCTTCCATTCAAGTTCCATACCGTCAATTGAGCCGTAGAGGGTAGGTTTATTGCCCTTGCCGTAAGCACCGAGTGATATACCGTCCTTAAGGGTTATACGCTCACGCCAAAAACTACCGCGCTCAAGGTAAATAGCGTCGCCGCTGCGAGCCACCATGGCCGCTTTCATAAGTGTTGCAACAGCCTCGTTTTCAGAAAGACCGCTGTTAGAATCGTCGCCGTTGTTTGAAACGAAGATTTTTCTGCCGCCCTCGGCAGGCTCAACTGTATCAGGGAATTCTTCGATTTTCTTAAGCAACTCATCGGCTGCTTTCTTTACTTCTTCAGGCTCATTTCTTTCTTCAAGAAGGCCTAATGATTTACCTTCTTGCATAGCTCCCACAACATCTATTGTATAGATAGAGGGGTCGGTCGGGTCAAGACCCTTTTTTCCGCCACCGTTTTTGCCGCATGCCGCAAGAGATACACAAAGAGCAAGGCATAATATAACGGCTATAATTTTTTTTGTAAACTTCAACATAAGTTTTCTCCTTTGAAAAACGTCGAAAATTATTTTGTGCCGAAAATACGGTCACCCGCATCACCAAGACCGGGGAGAATATAACAATGGTCGTTAAGGCAATCATCAAGTCCTGCACAGTAAACCTCAACATCGGGGTGAGCCTTTGTAAAGGCTTCAATACCCTCGGGCGCTGCAATTATGCAAAGGAACTTGATGCGTTTGGGGTTGAACTCTTTAATTCTTGCAACTGCATCAATTGCACTACCACCTGTAGCAAGCATGGGGTCAACAACGAAAACATCACGCTCGTCAAGGTCTGAGGGGAGCTTGCAGTAGTAATCAACGGGAGTGTGTGTTACAGGGTCTCTATACATACCGATATGACCTACACGGGCGGAGGGAATGAGAGACAAAAGACCGTCAACCATACCAAGACCTGCACGCAAAATGGGAACAATAGCCATTTTCTTACCGTCAAGCACCTTTGTTTTTGCCATCATAAGAGGAGTTTTGGTTTCAACCTCTCTTAGCGGCAAATCACGTGTTGCTTCGTAGCAAAGAAGATTGGCGATTTCGCTTACTAATTCACGGAATTCCTTACAGGTCGTTTTTTCATCGCGCAAGATAGTGAGTTTATGCTGAATAAGGGGATGGTTCATAATGAAAACATTATTATTCATTTTTATAGCCTCCTATAAATTTTCAATTTCTGTAATTTTATCAACCCTTGCCTGATGGCGTCCGCCCTCAAAGGAGGTATCAACAAAAATATCAACAAGCTCAATGGCTGTGCCGACACCGATTACACGGCCTCCCAGGCACAAAACATTTGAGTTGTTGTGAAGACGGGTGTACTTAGCTGAAAAATGTTCGCTGCAAGCGGCGGCACGAATGCCTTTAACCTTGTTGGCGGCAATCGACATACCTATACCTGTGCCGCATACAAGGATACCTAAATCGTATTCGCCCTTTGCAACACTTTGGCATACCGGCTTTGCAATATCGGGGTAATCTACTGATTTGTTCTCATAAATGCCAAAATCTTTTACGGTAAAGCCTCGGGTTTTAAGGTGTTCAACAATGGCGTTCTTGTGGTCAAAAGCGCCGTGGTCACAACCAACTGCAATTTTCATTTCAATACCTCTTTTAATTTTCTTTTTTTAATTTAAGTTCACGCTCGGCTTGTGGCAAGCGTAAATATATGGGTGATAAATCTTTTGCCGAAATGTCTTTTTTTGCATCAAAGATAGGTTTCGCCAATTCTGCCACACAAACGGCGTTTTGATAGCGGTTTTGGGCAAGTTCGATGTTTTGAAGTTCGGCCACAAAGGGTGAAAAACACTCGGTGCCATCGCCCGAAATTAAAATTTTTTCGTTTTGGTAGTTATTTTTTAGTTCTTTTGCTAAATCTTCACATGAAATCGCACGGTCTTCAGTAAGCCTTAAGGCTTTGCCGTTTTCAAAACGGAAGAGGGCGTTATAAACCTGATTTCTTCGGGCATCCATAACGGCGCAAGCAACACAGTTCTCATCTTTGCAGTTTTGGGCAATCACCTCTAAGGTGGAAAGACCTACACAGCCCTTATCTCCCGATAAGCCTTTTACGAGGCTAATGCCTATCCTAACTCCCGTAAAGGAGCCGGGACCCGCCGAGATTGCAAACCCATCAATATCACCTATATTTACCTTTGCTTCTCTTAGCGTTTTTTCAATCATAGGCAAAAGGGTTTTTGAGTGGGTTGATTTTTCACTTGTAAATGCACTGGCTATAATTTCGCCATCTGCCATCAAGGCGCAAGAGCAGGGCACAGCCGAGCACTCGGCGGCTAAAATTTTCAAGGCAAATCAACTCCGCTAATTTTGATTGAACGGGAATTTTCTCCCGTTTTATCTATGGTAACATAAATGGTGTTTTCTTTATCAAGAGCGCCGTCAATATTTTCGCTCCACTCGGCAACAACCACGCCGCCCTCATCAAGATACTCAAAAAAATTTGTTGAATAGAGGCTATCCCAATCACACACGCGGTACATATCAAAGTGAAATATATCAAGGCGACCGCCACGATACTCATTTATAAGGGCGAAGGTGGGTGAGGTAACAACACCGTTGTAGCCAAGCCCTTTAGCTAGGCCTCTTGTAAAACAGGTTTTTCCTGCACCAAGGTCACCTCTAAAGGCGATAATCTCGCCCCCTTTTAATTTGGCGGCAAGTTGTTCGCCGATTTGCTCGGTGTCCTTCTCCGAAGCGGAGATAAACTCTAACATATCACGCCGCACCTTTCCCATAATTTGCATACAAATATTATACTACATAAATTTAGATTAGTAAACAATTATCTTGCAATTATTGGCTCAATAAAATATAATATTTTTGAAAGGAGTGATAGCGTTGCGTTTTTTTGGCAAAGTGGCGGACTATATTCGTGAGTGCGATAAGATTTTATATTCTTTGTGCATCTTTGCTTCTCTCTATGGGGCAATTGCGGTTTTTTCGGCAACAAGAAGTACCGAAGGCGCAAGTGAGTTTTTAACTCAGCTTATCGCTCTTTTGGCTGGTTTGGCTTTTGCAGTTGCAATTTCAATCTTTGATTTCGATAAATACTTAAAATATTGGTTGTTTGCCTTGGCGGTGGGTGTTATCCCCGTGGTGCTTACCTTTTTCATTGGTTGGGCGCCCCCTGGTACAGATGATAAGGCGTGGCTTTATATAGCGGGCGTATCAGTTCAGCCTTCAGAGTTTTTGAAGGTTATGTTCTTGGTTAGTTTTTCGGCGCATCTTGATAAGGTTAAGGAACGCATAAACGATTGGAAGGTTTTAATTCCTGTTTGCGTGCACGGTTTTGCACCAACCGTTCTCGTTCATTTTCAGGGCGACGATGGCACAGCGATTGTTTTCGGCGTTATGGCACTTGGTATGCTCTTTGCGGCAGGCCTTGATTGGAAATACTTCGTCGGTGCGCTTGCGGCGGCCGTTGTGGCATCGCCCTTTGCATATTTCTTTTTGCTTAATGATGACCAACGAACCCGTATATGGAACATATTTAATATTGAGGCTGACATTAAAGGCGCAGGTTTCCAACAATATAGAGGTCGTGTCGCCTTGGCGGGCGGCGGCTTTTGGGGTCAAGGCTTCGGCAAGGGCGAACTCACCCAAGCGGGCGGTGTTCCCGAGGGGCACAACGATTTTATATTTTGCTCAATAGGTGAGGAGTTCGGTTTCTTCGGTTGCCTTGTTTTGATGATTGTTTTAGCCGGTATCGCCATTAGAATTTTGCATATTGGCAAAATGTGCCGTAAAAAGAGCGGCTCGTTTATATGTGTTGGTATGTTTTCTATGCTACTTGTTCACATTATTATAAATATAGGTATGTGTTGTTCGTTGTTGCCCGTTATAGGCATAACGCTTCCATTCTTTAGTGCGGGCGGCACCTCGCTTTTGTGCTTGTTTATGGGTATCGGTCTTGTAATGAGCGTTTATATCCACCGCAATTCAAGAACAATATATTTAAGAGATGATTATTAAAAAAAGTCCGTACAAAGGGAGACACTTCGTAAGGAAGTTGTCTCCCTTGAGCTTTTGTAAGCAAAAACGGCGGCAGGAAAAGCAATTTTCCTTGCCGCCGTTGGTTTTAATTTTCGTCTTCATCGTTAGACCAACCGGATATAATGTGCAATTCTCCTGAATTCATATCCATTGCCATATTATCTCCCATTCTCATCAATAAATCTCCGTCAGAATCTATTGCCATATTGTCGGAGATAGAATGAGCAAAATCGCCGTCCTCGAAATCAAAAAAATGCTTACCCATATAGCACCTCGCTTGAAAAATTAATAATCATATTTGTTTATTTCTAAAACTCTGAATGTTGCATTTTTGAATTGATTTATTTTTTCTTGATCTACGTATTCAAAAGCTTTCAAATATATTTCTTGTCCAGCACCTAATCTATCGGCGTAAATCATATCTGTTTCAATTCTTGCACCGTTTGCATCTACTGCTTCAATCGTTATGTAATAAGTGAATTGTTTTTCAGCTTTGTTTTTTACTGTGATATCAAGGGATGTTTCGGAAAAGTATCCATTATTAGTTACCTTTAATTCCCCAAAAGAAACATCAACATATTTTTCTAAAATTTCGTCTGTCGTTTCTTCTCTAAACACATCACCAATTGCAGGTATATTAGATTCAATATCATCTGATATGTTAGTGAAAAGCGTAGCAGCAAAAACGACATACAGAATCACAAGAATAATCGATAAAACGATTTTGGTTATAAAGCCAATCAAAGCACCTTTACCTGCCGATTTTGCTCGTTTAGGTTTCTTTCCTTCGTATATTAGAAAAAGGATTAAACCAACAATCGGAATAAAAAATCCCAAGATAGCGAACCCAAAACTTGATTGATCATCAACCTCTTTGTTATCAAATCTTGTTCCGCAGTTGATACAGTATGTAGCCGAATCATCTATGTTCTTCCCACAACTTCTACAATACATTTAATTTCCTCCCATTAGTATTTATTGACACGTGGCAATTGAGAAATCAATGCTTTAATTTCAGTATCGCTTGTTTCTACATCTGCCAAAACAATCAATTCATAAAAATCCTCATCCTTAATGTTTTTCAAAGCACCAAGCTCATTACAAATATAACAACTACTAAAATCTATATTGGCGGCTTTCTTTTGGTTATAGTCGATACCAAATTTTAATATTTCTATTGCTTGTTGTTTATATTTATCTAAATTTTTTAATGCATAACTTAAACAGTTATTTATTATCGGATTGATTGAATTATAAGTAATTGACTCGATTTGTTTTTTCCTTTTAGCAAAATTACTTAATTCAAATACATATTGTTTTTCTTCAAATATTGAATTGAATATTTCATTATTGTCTAATATTAATTCTAAAAAATCATTGTTGGCAAAAATACAACTGCCAACATCATAGTAACCACAAGCAAAAAACATATTATAAGAATCATAAATGCTATTAAATAATTCAACGTCCTTCATACTTGCTACAAGACGTGCAAATTCTATGCTATTTTCAAAATTAATCCAAGTTGTTCCTTTGTCTTTTCTGAATTCAAATTGATTATAATGCCATTTCAATTTTATTCCATACTCTTCATAAAGATATCTCACGCCATTAACCGAACGATATTCAACAACATAGTCAAGAAAGGTTTTGCCGAATTCATCTGTTTGAGTAATAATAGGTTTTCCGTCAGTTGCCATCAATAAATTAAATTCATTTTTATATAATTGTGGATCATCTAAATATGCATAATATCTAAAGCCTTTGTTAAACGGTACGTTTTCTTTTTCTATAGGTAATTTATACGCATCTTCATCCATCAGTCGTGCTAATGAAACACCGAATATTTTTTCTAATGGAACTATAAATTCATATTTCAGCGGTCTTTGTCCTTTTAACATTTTCGAAAAATTTGCTTTTTCCTTTTCAGCAAATATATAC
>JAZRZR010000035.1:0-6854 GCA_045601525.1 Acutalibacteraceae bacterium | reverse complement strand
CTTCTTTTCGCCTATACCACCTACCATACCTACGATATGTCCCTCATAGTCCATAACCACCATTGAGCCTTGAAGTTGTTGACCATCTTTACCGATATGGGCATATTGTTGGTCATAGAAAACATTTTCCAAAGACTTTTGAACATCAGGATTTAATGTAGCATAAATTTTATAACCGCCGTTATAAAAATTGGTTGAGGCATGGGTTTTATCATAACCATAAACCTCCATAATACCCTCAACAACATCTTCGATAAGCATATCAACAAAATAAGAGTTTATCTCAATTTCATTAAGGTTTTGCTTATTTGCAACAACAGTGATTTCCTCATTATATGAGGCGTCATATTCTTCTTTGGAAATATAGCCTTGCTTGTACATCTCGGTAAGAACAGCTTGCCTACGATTTTTATTATTTTCGGCTTTTTTATCAGGACGATAACTTTCAGGCGCTTTTACTATAGCCGCCAAGGCTGCACACTCCGACAAAGTAAGGTCTTTGGTTGATTTATCAAAATAATAATTTGAAGCAACCTCAACACCATACATACCTCCCGCCATTGAAACGGTATTGAGATAGCACTCCAAGATAACGTCTTTTGAAAAATTAGTTTCGAGATAGCGGGCTCTCATAATTTCTCTTATTTTACGGGCTGGACTTGTATCGTTATCACCCGTAAGGTTTTTAACTAACTGTTTAGTAATTGTTGAACCGCCTTGGTTTGATGAATAAAACTTAAAGAAAAGGTTTGCAAAGGCAGAAATTGTACGCTTCCAGTCAACACCCTCGTGGGTTTTGAAACGCTTATCCTCAATTGCTATAAAGGCGTGTTTGAGGTTATCGGGTATATTCCCGTTTATATCAGAAACCCAAATACGATTATATTCACCATGAAGCCTTTGATATTCAACAAAATCTCCGTTGCCATCAGGCACGAAAATCGTAGTTGTAAAATGCAAAGCAAGGTCGTTAAGGTCTTCATCCATTGTGGCATCAACAAATCCGAACGCATAAACCATTAATGCCCCCGCAACCATACAACCCGTAATAACGCACACAAGGAATACCGATAATATTATTTTACCTATACGCGATTTTACAGCCTTTGGCGAACGGGGTCCCTTGGGTGATTTTTTAGAAGAATTGTTTTTCATATTAGCAGCAGAGTAACTGTTAAGGTCAACATTACTGCTGTTTTCAAAATTATCAAAGCTTGAAAAACTGTTTCTGTCTGCCATATAAATACACCTCCTATAAATTTGCAAAAGGAATTATATACCAACGGACACATTACCGCAGTATAAAAGTATTATACCATATTTTTTGAAAAATGGGGTTACAATATTTTAACAATTTACGCATATTTCAGCTATTTTTAGAAAAACTTTGGTTGAGGTGTAACTATGCGTAAATTATACATTATATATTCACTGGTTTGTGTTTTATTGATTTTGCTAACAACAAAAAACTATTTTAAGGATAAAACCTTAGAAAGAGAAAAGGCCCAACAAATTCCGCAAAAACGATATATTTTAATTAGTGAGGGCGAAAACGTCAGACTTTATTTTGGTGAGCAACTGATTAGAGAGTATCCCGATATTGCGCCGTCCTCCCTTCCTCTTATGGACCAAGACAATCTAAAAAGCGGAATGATTTTTGAAAACTACACCGATGTTTCAAAAATCATTGAAGATTTTGATGGATAAATAATAAACTGCTTGAAAAATAACCATTCATTATATATAATGGACTACAGTAAGATTTTTAGGTGGTGAAAATATGGAGTTTGATGCAGCAACTGCAGGTGTAGGTCCCGGAGGGCTTATCAGTCAATCAGAGATTAGAATACTCATTTGTTATATTCTTGATACAGTTAAGGAGCCTGTGCCCGCAACCGAGCTTTGCGAACTTTTATATTATGAAAGAATTGCAAATATTTTCGAAGTGAGTGATTGTATTGAACACCTCGAAAAAAGCGGACATATCGAAAAGGCCGAAAGTGATAGCGAAGCTTATGTAATTACTAAATCGGGCTCCGATATAGCGGCCGCATTAAAAACTGCTGTTTCGCTTTCTATCAGAGAGCGTGCCTGCCTTGCTACCGTTAAGATGTTGGCTAAAATACGCAACTCAAAGGAAACCGATATTGCCATTTCTCGCGAGGGTGATTTCACCTATATCACCTGTTCAGCACTCGATAACGGAATGCCTATTGTCAGCGTGAAACTTTTGGTTAATGATGAAGTTCAAGCCAATGCTATTAAAACCAGGTTTTTAGATAACCCCACCGAAATTTATCTTAAATTGATTGATTTATTCACAAATTAAATATATCAAGATTGACAAAGTTCGACAAATCTTGTAAAATTATCTTATACAACAAAAAAAGGAAGCGGTAAACCGCCTCCTTTGGAGCTGAAGATGGGACTTGAACCCACGACCTGCTGATTACGAATCAGCTGCTCTACCAACTGAGCCACTCCAGCAAAACCCTTAAAGAATTATATCAATTATTATGGGGTTAGTCAAGTTTTTTGTATGAGGTAATTTTTTTATGAATGAAATTAATCAACGTGTCCGTGCTATAAGGAAAAAGAACGGTTTAACCTTGCAAGAGATGGCGGATAAACTCAATATGAACCGCACGACATATTCCGCCAAAGAGTTAAACGGCAATTTTTCAATTCCATTGCTTAAAAAAATATGTTTCTTGTTTGGTGAAGATTTTAGTGAGATAATCAACGATGAAAACTTTGTTGATTATACAACCATTTCCGAGCCGGTCGGTTATCTATTCTCGGCGGGAAACCATGTTCCCTACACCATTGATGATACCAAACCGATTACACTAACATCAAACGAACAAAAAATGATAACAACATATCGTTCTTTATCTAAAGAAGATAGAGCTAATTTTTTTGAATATGTAATGAGCTTAAAGAAAGAAACCGAGGAATAATCCTCGGTTTCTTTCTTATATTGTAAATCTATGGAATACCTTTTTGCCTTTTTTAACCACAAGGCCATCAGCAAAGTCAGCTTTTGCAAATGAAGCTGCAGGGTCAGCAATCTTTTCACCATTTACCGAAATGCCGCCTTGTTGCACCAAGCGTCTTGCTTCTCCCTTTGAGGCCGCAAGACCGCCCTTAACCATCATATCCAAAAGGCCGATTTTGTCTTCAGCAAAATCATCGTTTGAAAGCTCGGTTGCAGGCATATTTTCATCATTATTGCCACTACCGAAAAGCGAAGCGGAAAGTTCTCTCGCTTTTGCGGCTTCCTCTTCACCGTGAACGAGTTTGGTAAGTTCAAAAGCAAGAATATCTTTTGCAACATTAAGCTGGCTACCTTCCCAATCGTTCATTTTATCAATTTCTTCTAATGGCAAAAATGTAAGCATACGAATACATTTTAGTACATCTTGGTCACCAACATTACGCCAATATTGATAAAACTCGTAAGGTGTTGTTTTATTGGGGTCAAGCCAAACTGCACCGCTTGCGGTTTTACCCATTTTCTTGCCTTCCGAATTCATAAGCAAGGTGATTGTCATAGCATACGCATCTTTGCCCAATTTTTTACGGATAAGTTCGGTTCCGCCAAGCATATTTGACCATTGGTCATCACCGCCGAACTGCATATTGCATCCGTAGTTTTGATACAAATGATAGAAGTCGTAACTTTGCATAATCATATAATTAAACTCAAGGAAGCTAAGGCCTTTTTCCATACGCTGTTTGTAGCACTCGGCCCTAAGCATATTATTAACCGAGAAGCAAGCGCCGACATCACGCAAAAGATCAACATAGTTAAGTCCCAAAAGCCAATCGGCATTATTAACCATAATTGCCTTGTCATCACCAAACTCGATAAATCTTGACATTTGCTTTTTGAAGCAATCACAGTTGTGTTGAATGGTTTCAGGTGTCATCATAGAACGCATATCAGTTCTACCCGAGGGGTCACCAATATATGCAGTACCGCCGCCGATAAGGGCAACCGGTTTATTACCTGCCATTTGAAGCCGCTTCATAAGACAAAGTGCCATAAAATGACCAACATGCAAGCTATCGGCTGTGGGGTCAAAGCCAATGTAGAATACTGCTTTACCATTATTAACCAAATCGCGAATTTCATCTTCATCAGTTACCTGCGCAATCAATCCGCGCGCTACTAATTCCTCATAAATTTGCATTTTTACTACTCCTATCTAATAATTCTTTTGCCGAATCAAATAATTTTTCGGTCACCTTAGCGCCCGACATTATTCTGGCTATTTCATTTATTCTTCCGTCATAATCAAGTGATTTGACGATTGTATATGTTTTATTTTCATCGCTTGATTTTTCAACAAGCAAATGATTATCGGCATAAGAGG
Organism: Acutalibacteraceae bacterium; assembly: GCA_045601525.1. Lineage (GTDB taxonomy): Bacteria > Bacillota > Clostridia > Oscillospirales > Acutalibacteraceae > SIG565. The sequence continues at coordinate 2,475 of JAZRZR010000035.1, read as the reverse complement.
CAATTTGCGCCAAATGGGTTACACAAAGAATTTGCTTAATTTTAGCCAGTTTTTTAATTTGTTCGGCAACCTTCAAAGCCGCATGACCGCTAATACCCGAATCAATTTCATCAAAAATCAAGGTAGGCACCTCATCGGTATTTGCAAGCACACTCTTGATTGCAAGCATAACTCGTGAAAGTTCGCCACCCGAAGCGATTTTGGAAAGCGATTTTGGTGGCTCGCCCTTGTTTGCTGAAATTAAAAACTCAACAACATCGGCACCCGTTTTTGTATATTTACCCATCTTAAAATCAACTGCAAAGACAACCGACGGCATATCAAGATATTTTAGAATATCAACGACACTCTTTTCAAATTTGAGTGCCGTAATTTTACGGCTTTCGGTAAGCATTTTGCCTTTTTCAACCAATTGTTCTTGTGAGGCTTGCAACAAAAGGGCTAACTGCTCCGCCCTTTCATCAGCAAAGGTGATTTTTTCAAGGTCGGCCTTTGCATTGGCAAAATAATACAACACCTTTTCTTCAGTACCACCATACTTTGCAAGCAACTTTGAAATAACTTCAATCCGGTCGGAAATTTCATCAACATCAAGCTTTTCGGAAAAGTTTTTATCGATATAATCTCTTAAAAGTTGTTTGGCATTATAAAGGTTTTCCAGGGTTTCGCTAAAGGAGGCCACAACCTCGCCCAAAGCCACATTATCTATCGAAATAATATCTTTTGCGGCGTTTTTAAGCAGTTCCTCGGCACCAATTGTATCCTCACCTGAAATTGCCGTATAGGCGGAATTTAGGGTTTTATATGTTTTTTCAAAACTTTGAGCAAGTTTTAGTTTTTCTTTAAGTGCATCATATTCGCCAATTTTAATATCGGCCGCCTCAATTTCCGAAATTTGATACTTAAGCAAATCTAATTTTCGTTCTTTTTCGGCATCATCAATTTGAAGACTTTGAAGTTCGTTTCTCAAAGAAATAAAGTTCTTGAATTCGGTTTGATAACTATCAAGAATTTTTCCATTATCAGCAAGCCTATCAATATACCCAATATGCATTGAGGCATCTAACAGGGCTTGATTATCGTGTTGGCCGTGGATATTCAAAAGATTTCTACCAATCTCACGAACAGTTGAGGCTTGTGTAGGCAAACCGTTTATGCGAAAACTTGATTTACCATCCGACGATAATGTGCGCTGAATAATAAGGGTATCCTCTTCAAAAGGAATTTCGTTTTCTTCTAAAAGTTTTTTTATTTGCGAATTAACTGCAAATTCAGCAACAACCAGCGCTTTATTGCACCCCACACGAATTATATCCTTTGAAGTACGAGCGCCTAAAACAGCATTTATAGCATCAATTACAATTGATTTACCCGCACCGGTTTCACCGGTTAAAACATTAAAACCACAAAGAAAATCAATATCCGCCGATTCAACAACCGCAATATTTTCTATATGTAAATGATTTAACATATTTTTACCGCCGTTATTATTTTATAATTTTTTGTATGCGGTCGGTTATTGCCGCCGCATCGTGTTCGTTCTTAGTAACGAGCAAAATTGTATCATCGCCCGCAAGCGAACCAAGAATAATATCACCGTATAGGGCATCAACCGCAACACAAGCACCTGAAGCCATACCATTATAGCACTTAATAACAACATTATTCATCGCATATTTAACATCAATAGCGCTTTTTAGGAAAACATCAATATAATGCTCTTTTGATTTTTCGGTTGTTCCCACCTTGGCATTTCTGGCGCTTATATAACGGTGAACGCCATTGATATCTTGCGCTTTAATAATGCGCAATTCCTTTATATCTCGCGAAACAGTTGATTGTGTAACATTAAAACCAAGTTGCAACAAACAATCTTGAAGCTCATCTTGAGTTAAAATCACATTTTCTTCGATAAGTTGCAAAATCTTTTCTTGTCTTCTGCTTTTCAAGGTCTCGCCCCCTAATTCTCTTTGAATTTTTCTGACAAGGTTTTATAGAAAGACTTATTATCAAATCTTATAAGCTTGGCAGTATAATCATTTTTAGATATATAAATATCGGTTTGAGGTTTAATTACAGGTCCCTTTCTGCCATCAATTGATAAATAAACATCGCTGTGTTTTAGGGACATTGCATTAAGCTTTAATTTTGCATTTTTCCCCAAAATAATAGGCTTTGCCGAAAGGGAGTGGGAACAAATAGGGGTTATACAAAAGTTTTCGGTTAAGGGGTCGATTATGGGGCCGCCTGCCGACATTGAATAAGCAGTAGAACCGGTTGGTGTTGAAACAATTAAACCGTCGGCACGGTAATTAACAAAATCATTGCCGACACCTGCTTGAACGTCAATTATTCGGGATATGAAACCGCTTGTAATAACCGCATCATTAAGGGCATTATATTCGCCTATCACGTTCCCGTTTTCTTTAACTGTTACGGTCATCATCATTCTGTCTTCAATGGTGTATTCGCCCG
>JAZRZR010000034.1:0-2202 GCA_045601525.1 Acutalibacteraceae bacterium | reverse complement strand
GTTATATTTCTCGCTCAGGAACTTTTGCAATAGCAACCCTGTCGGATAGTTACACATCAGAGGTTTCGGTTTATAACAAGAATAACGAAATTATTTATACTTGGTATTGCGCTGATTATATTATCAATGATGTTTTATTAGCTAATGATGGTGATACGCTTGTGTTATCGGCTTTTAATGCAGTAAACGGTAAATATGTTTCAAAACTTTATGTAATTAAGTTTAATTCCGCAACACCTATACGGATTTTTGATTATAACGATTTGATTTTATCTCTTTCAAGTAAAAATTCATCTTGCTTCTCGGCAGTGTTTGAAAAGAATGTGGAATACTTTAACTGGCGAAATTTCGCATTACAATCATATTCTTTTGAGAATAACATTTCTTTTTTTGATGCAACTGCCAATCATAATGTATTTGTAACGGCTCGAAATGCCAATAAAGGCGATAATAAAATCACTGTTTATAATGGGCGTGGTAAACAAAAATATCAATTTGATTTTGATACTGAAATATTTGATATATCTGTACGAGGTAGGTACATATACATATTAAGTAACAACGAGGTTTCCATTTATAATTATCAAGGTGACCGCATTAAAAGTTTCCAAACGAGTTTTGGAGCTAATTATGTTGTTCCAATCGGTAATTTGAAAGCGGCTGTCTTCAGTGATAATTTTATCAAGCGTGTTGTTGCTCAATAAGGAGGTACTGTTGTGAACTATATTTTTGATGCAATCATTGTTTTAATAGTTGTTATATCAACTCTTCTGGCTATAAAAAAAGGCTTCGCAAAGATAATTTTCGGGGTTTTAGCAATAGTTCTTTCGGTTGTACTCTCGTTTTCATTTAGCACACCGTTAGCAAATTTTACTTATGATAAGGTTGTATATCCTGCGGTTAATTCAAAAATTGTTGAAACAGTTAATGAAACAATAACTAAAACGAGTGAAAATATATCCGAGGCGGTTTCAAATTCGTTGCCTTCCTTTGTTAAAAATGACGCCGATAAATTAGGTATTAACCTTGATAGTTTGATTTCGGGAGAAGGTGTAATTGATGCTGAAAACCTTGCTGAAAACATTTGTCAAAATGTTGTAAAACCTGTTGCTTTTCCGCTAATTAAAACCATTATTACAATTGTTTTAATGGTAGTTTTGTTTATCGTTTTGAAATTTTTAGCCAAATTGCTCGGCAAGGTATTTTCCTTTAGCTTTGTTGGTAAAATAAATAAAACTTTAGGCGGAATTGTTGGTTTGCTTCGTGGAATTGCAATTGCTGTATTGTTTGTTTATATATTAAATCTCATTATATCAATTACAGGTGGATTTTGGATTTTTACCGCCGAAAATGTTGAAAAAACCAAACTGTTTAATATGATTTTAGAAATTCTTTCTGTTAAATTTTAAGGAGTAGCGTTTTCAAATGAAATTATGTTCAAAATGCAAAAAAAGACCTGCGGTTGTTTTTATAAGCGACCCTACGAAAAATAACAACGAGCCGCAAGGGCTTTGCTTGGTGTGTGCCAAGGAATTAGGAATAAAACCCATTGATGATATGCTTAAAAAAATGAATATCTCTGATGAAGATATAGAGCAAATGAGTGAACAGTTTATGGATATTATGTCTCTAAACGAGGAAGATTCAGGAATAGATGATGACACATTTTCACTCGGCACAGCTCCTGCTTTTCCCTTCCTTAATAATATTTTCGGCGGTCCTAACACTTCTGAAAGCGCAGAGGAAAAAGGCGACACTAAACAAAATAAAAATAACCCCAAAGCTAAGAAAAGACGCTTTATAGAGCAGTTTTGCACTAATTTGACCGAAAAAGCAAGAAATGGTCAATTAGATGCAATTATAGGTAGGCAAGCCGAACTTTCAAGAGCAATACAAATTTTGTCACGACGTTCAAAAAACAATCCTTGTCTTATCGGTGAACCAGGCGTGGGTAAAACCGCAATAGCCGAAGGCCTTGCTTTAATGATTGCTAATTCACAAGCCCCGGCACGCTTGCTTGATAAAGAAATTTATCTATTAGACCTTACAGGTCTTGTGGCGGGAACACAATTTAGAGGTCAGTTTGAAAGCAGGGTAAAGGGACTTATCGAGGAAATTAAAAAAGAGGGAAATATTATCCTCTTTATAGATGAAATTCATAATCTTGTTGGCGCAGGCGATTCTGCAGAAGGCTCAATGAAT